>JAZSGD010000152.1:0-1755 GCA_045532555.1 Eubacteriales bacterium
CATTTATCTGCTGACCGTCGAGGGTGACGACTCTGACCTTGTAGTTAAGCCTTTTTGCCATTACGGTGGCGTTGTCTATGCAAGTCGGAGGCCAAGCGGTCTTAGGAAGCAATACTCAGGAACAACTCCTTGGCTCACAGAACGACATGGCTACGATCCGACTTCATTTATCTGCTGACCGTCGAGGGTGACGACTCTGACCTTGTAGTTAAGCCTTTTTGCCATTACGGTGGCGTTGTCTATGCTATCAAATACAAGCGTTCTGCCGAGCAGCGAGCTGATAACGTTTCTGAATTTTTCTTCTCCACCGCAAAGCTCGTCGGCTCTACCGATATAGCCCGCAAAACCGCGCGCATCGCGCATTTCGGGAGTTTCGGTCTGCGGTCTCATCGAGGTCAGAGGGAAAAAGGTTGCTCTTCCCGCTTCTCCGCGCTTGAGGGCAAACATTGCCGCCTTTGCGGTCTCCTCGTCCTCAACGACGATGTTCTGCAAATTCATTCCAAGCGCAGTCTCAACCGCGGTAACGTACTTTGTATCGACGGTTATGACCTTGGAAAGCGGACCGAAGATCTTTCCGCAGGGTGCTCCGTTTCGGTCGGTTATCTTTCCCGCACTGTAGCTGTTCATTACGAAGCGGACAGAATTATTATATCCCTCAAACTGCTCCTCCATCGCCTTCATGGTCTTTATTCTCTGAAGGATCGATTCCAGTCGGAGCTTTTTGTTGTTGATCTCCTCGTATTTCTCGCCGAGATCGGAATTGAGATCGGTGAGCTGACGGTCGAGCGTTTCGTTTTCCTCGTCGATCTCTGCGATCGCGTCAGAGTACTCGTCGACGGTCTTTTGCTTTGATGCGATAGCCTTTTCGAGCTTTGCCGACTCCTCGCCGTAGCGCTCTATATCGCCGAGTATATCGGCATTTCGGTCGCTACCGCTTTCACGGGAGTTTTCAAGGACGGATATACGAACCTTGATATCTACCGCTGCCTCCTCGGCACTCTTGATATCCGAAAATGCGGTATCTATCGCTTTATCCAGACGGTCGATGTTGCATTTTTCGTCGAAGATGCTATCCTCTATGCTTTCGGCTTTATCGTGAGCCTCGGACAAGGTAGTCTCAAGCGCCGATATCTTTTCGCGGTGTGCATCCGACTTTATCTTTTCCTCTGCAAGATTGTTTTTAGCAGAGGCAGCCGACTGCTTTGCAGTCTCGATAAGCTCGTCTGTGTGCTTTATAGTGGTGTCGTTGACTCTGAATTCGCTGTCGAGTCTGAACACTTCACTCGTCTGCTCTTTTATAAGATTGAGAAGCTGGGAGTGTGCGATCTTGCCGTTCTGCGAAGCCTCGTAGAGCTTGGCATTTCTCGCGTCGAGCGACTGCATCGAGTCCTCGGCGTTCTTCAGGTCAAACTCGGAGCGACGGAGTGCCTCCTCTGCCGCGCTTATGTCTGCACGGTATTTTTCGGTATCAAAGAGCCAGAGGCTGACGTCGACCTTCTTCTTGATCTCCATGAGCTCGATCGCTTTTTTCGCTTTTTCGGACTCCTTTTCAAGCGGTCCGACCTGCGCGGCTACCTCGGCAAATACGTCGTTGATTCTGACCATATTGTCCTCGGTCTGCTTGAGCTTACGCTCTGCCTCGCTCTTTTTGTGTCTGAATTTCGCAATTCCCGAAGCGTCCTCGAAGATGTCTCTTCGCTCCTCGCTCTTTTTGGAAACCATATCGGCGATTCGTCCCTGACCGATGATCGAATA
>JAZSGD010000247.1:0-1518 GCA_045532555.1 Eubacteriales bacterium
TCCTTAAGACCGATAGCAAGCAACCAGTTGTGGCAGAATTCTCTCCAGTAAGCGAACCACTCAAGGTCGGTGCCGGGCTTGCAGAAGAACTCAAGCTCCATCTGCTCGAACTCACGCACACGGAAGATAAAGTTACCGGGAGTGATCTCGTTACGGAAGGACTTACCGATCTGCGCGATACCGAAGGGCATCTTCTTTCTGGTAGTTCTCTGTACGTTTACAAAGTTAGTAAAAATACCCTGCGCGGTCTCGGGGCGAAGATAAACGGTATTCTTCGCGTCCTCGGTAACGCCCTGGAAGGTCTTGAACATAAGATTGAACTGACGAATGTCGGTAAAGTTGTGCTTGCCGCAGCTGGGACAAGGAATATTGTGGTCCTCAACAAAAGCCTTCATTTCAGCGTGAGTAAACGCGTCAATAGGCTTGGGAAGCTCAAATCCGGTCTCGGCGCACCAGTCCTCGATGATCTTGTCGGCTCTGAAACGCTCCTTGCACTCCTTGCAGTCCATAAGAGGATCGGAGAATCCTGCAAGGTGACCCGAAGCCACCCAGGTCTGAGGATTCATAAGGATAGCGGCGTCAAGTCCGACGTTATACTTGTTCTCCTGAACGAACTTCTTCCACCAAGCTCTCTTTATGTTATTTTTAAGCTCTACGCGGAGAGGGCCGTAGTCCCAGGTGTAAGCAAGACCGCCATAGATCTCCCTTCCCGCGAAAATAAAGCCTCTGCCCTTGCAAAGAGCCACGATTTTGTCCATTGTTTTTTCAGTGTTCTTCATTTTACACTCCATTCCGCCGCTGTCGGCATAAATAAATTCCCGCGCGAAGCAATTTTTAAGATTTTGGAGGAAAAAATCTCGCGCAAGCCTCCGAAAATACGCATATCCGCGTATTTAATCAAATTATAATCCAATTATAAATTTTATCATAAAACCCTTGTTTTGTCAATAGGATTATTAACATTTTCCATCTCAAAAGCCACACGAATCAAAAATGCGCGAATTAACAAATTGTTCACCGCCCATTCTTACACCGTCAATAGAAACCTCTTATTAATAATGTATAATTATAATGATATAGTATTGAAATAAACGACTCAGGTGAAATAATGAAATCCAAACGACTCGAAACCATTGCAGAAAAGATAAAAGAGGCCTTGCAGTCGGCGATGCCGATCGCATTGATCATTCTTTTTCTATCATTTACTATATGCCCGTTGCCAAACGACATATTCATCGCGTTTGTCGTGGGCACTTGTATGCTTGTAGTAGGACTCGGACTGTTTTCCCTCGGAGCAGAGCTATCTATGGAGCGAATAGGCGCTCACATAGGCGCAAACCTCACCCGTTCGCGTAAAATACCGATAATCGCGATCCTGTCGCTCATCGTCGGTGTGCTCATCACGATCTCCGAGCCCGACCTCCACGTTCTCGCAGGCTATACGGGAGACCAAAAATTCGCATTTATTCTCGCAGTAGCCGCAGGCCTCGGTGTATTTTTGGTGATTGCGGTATTGAG
>JAZSGD010000026.1:0-30202 GCA_045532555.1 Eubacteriales bacterium
CGAATACGTGGAAACATTTGACGGATTTCTTTTCTGTGGCGGCGGAGATCTTGACCCTAAATATTATAATGAAGAAATCCACCCGAAAACATCGAACATAAGTTCCAAAAGAGATGAGTTTGAATCCAAAATGTTTCATGCAGTGTATCCAACGGGTAAGCCGATTCTTGGAATATGCCGCGGGGAACAGATCATAAACGTTTTTTTGGGAGGAACGCTGCATCAGCATATAGAGAATCACTCGGAAAACCTCGGACACGGCCGAGGGGAACGTGCCCATTCTGTTTCCGTTGATGAAAAAGGACTTCTTTTTGATCTGATAGGAAGGAATAGCCTTCTGACTAATACTTATCACCATCAGTGTGTGAAGCGGCTTGCCGACCCTCTTGCGTGCGACGCGATAAGCGAGGGCGGATACATCGAGGCTTTTCATGCCCTTGAGCATCCTTTTTGCCTCGGCGTGCAGTGGCATCCCGAGCTATATCACGATGAAGACGACTCTGCCAATATATTCAAGGCTTTTGTGAACGCCTGCAGATAAAAACAGCCGAAACCGTTATAGTTCAACGGTTTCGGCTGTTTTCTTTTATAGTGCCCTTGACAATATTTGCGTTTTCTTTGAGCCACTCAAGATAGGATTTTAGGTGATCGGAGATCGGGAGCTCCGTCTTGTGCGGCAAGAAAAATCTTTTTCTTCGATGGCGTTCCTCCAAAGCGTTGGTAAGAATGTGACGGAACTTGCCATATTTAACGACTATGTCGTTTTCTTTTGCGAATTTGCGAATTTTTGATAGCAATCTGCAGGAATACGCAACGTCGATTGCAAATATTCCGAAATAAAATCCTATAGCGAATGAAAAAGTGAGGTTTTTGGACAGCCAATCGAGAGCCAGCAGAATGTTGGGATGTATCAGGAAGTAGTATATTGCCCCGAGAATTGCCCAAAACAGAGAGAACAGAGGGCAGATTATTCCTTGAATGTTTCCCCATTCGTTTGAATAATCCCAAAGATGCACCTTGAGCACCTTGATAGAGAATATTCCTGCGAGATATTCAATAGCTGTCATACAGATAGCCATGACCAAAAACAAAAAGGCTTTTTTGATCCAACCGCTGCCCTTTATATGTGGTTCAAGACCTGCCAAAAGGTAGAGCAGGCACAGTCCGAATCCGTAAAGCGGAAGCCAAGGCCCTGAAAGGAACCCCGGATTTATCCATTTGCGCTCGGGGTTATCCTTGGAGAAAAATCTTCTGAAGAATAGCTCCAGCACCCAGCCGGCCAAGCAGCCTATACAAAATAAAAAGGAAAGCTTTAGTAAAATGCCCATATCCGATCCTCTTTTTCTTTCAGATACAGATATTATACGCAATATTTGTTAAGTGTATTTGAAACTTCGGGACGAATTGTTTTCCTTTTGTGGTTTTTTACTTCGTTAATATTTTTGCTAACCAAGGACGGTGGACGTCCATGGCACCGAACGGGCAGAATTCCTGACAGCAAAAGCATTTTATACATTTACTACGGTCGATCTGAGGCTTATTGTTTACCATTTTGATCGCTTGTGCGGGGCAGATCTGCTTGCACTTTTCACAGCCCTTGCACTTCTTGCTTTTCAAAACGGGCTTTGCTTCGAGTGCGAGCTTTGCAATTTTGCCAAACAGCTTGGATCGGTTATCGAACAACAAACTGTTTTTTACCGCGATATTCTTATAATCGGGTACTACAAGCGAGTCGAGATCTCCGAAGATCCTCAAATCTTCTACGTTTTCGGGAATAAGCTCGCGCTCGCGCGCGGCACCAAGCGTCGGTATCTCGTCTTGTGACAGTCCGATCAGCTTTGCACAGACCATATCAAGCTTGTGCGGACTTTGAGAGGCGACGATGCAACCGATTTTCCTTGGCGTGCCTTTCGTGGGGCCGTTTCCTTCCATACCTATTATAGCATCTGCGATGCAGAGCTTGACCTTAGGAGAGAAGTATTCGTCAATATCCACGATCATTCTCGCAAAATCCGCAGAGTTGGGGTATCTGAAGTGGTATTCGGGCTTCATTGTGCCGGGGATGACGCCAAACATATTCTTGGCGGCGGCGCTCATACCCATCATTCCGTGAGTTTTTAATTTGCAGAAATTGATTATCGCGTCAGCTTTGTCGAGATATGAGGTGTACGTGAAGTCGTGCGCGACCTTGGCGCCTTCAAAATGCGCCTCGGCGTGTCCGAAATCGCGATTGAGCTCTCCTCCCGCCGCTTCGACCGCGGCAAGGCCGCATACGTTATATACACGATTGAGAAATGCGGCGTTATAAAGTCCTCCGGGACTGTCACCGACTATAACCTTTGCGCCGCGTTCGCATAACATTTCAATAAGAGCGCAGATCAGGGCGGGATGAGTTGTGACCGCCTCGTCTGGGTGAGCGAATGTTACAAGGTTTGCTTTTATTGCAACGCACATATCCTTTTTGACCCAATCAAGACCGCCGATAGCAGAGAGTAGCTCGGAAAGAGCGGTTCTGACGCGATGGCTGTCGTAATCTTCACATGGTACGATCGAAACCTCATAAGAAACTTCATAATTTTGCATTTGTTTACCTCGTGTTATTCTGAAAAAGGTGGTTAAAATAAGAGTTATCAATATAAGCGTAACATACAAATGAGAATATTCTGTGAACAATGATGGAATCAGATGAGTTTTCATTCGGGGAGCAGGTTTAGCACAAAAGACGCTCATTTTTTCGTATTTCTGCATTTTTTGCAATTTTTGGTTTTTAAAATTGCAAAAAAAACACACAAAACGGCTTGCCGCCATAGTCGGCAGGGATGCTTTCCCAAAAAATGAAAGTTTGAACTTGTATATATTCATCGTATATGCAAAAAGTTTTGTGCAAATGTAACAAAAAAAGCGGACTGCACAAAAGGATAGCTGTGTCAAATGCTTATTTTGGCGGCTTGTAAAAAAGAATTTTTCAGTTTCTCTTGACAATTTTGAAAAAAAGGGTTATAATGGGGCATAGTTTGAAGTGTTTGTATTTGGCACTTTGGCTCAAAAAATTTTTTATGGAGGATTTTCATCATGAAAAGACTTATTTCGGTTCTTCTCGTGCTCGTGATGGTTTTCGCAGCGGTTGCTACTTTTGCAGCTTGCGATAACAAGAAGGGCGGAGATGAAACTACTGCTGCTCCTGAGGGCACTACTGCTGCTCCCGAGGGCACTACTGCTGCTCCCGAGGGTACAACTGATGGAGAAGAGACCACAGTTGAAGAAAACGTACTTGTTCGCGATCCTAACGCCAAGTATACTTACAACTCCTACCTCTCCACCTTCCCGACCGTATGGAACAACCACACCTATCAGACCAACACCGATAGCACTATCATCGGTTACACTGAGACCGGTTTCTATACGTTCGACTACAACGATGCACGTGACGGATACAAGATCGTTCCCGACATGGCAGTTGGCGAGCCCATTGACGTAACCGCTGACTACGTTGGCGAGGAATGGGGCATCGCTGAGGGCGACAAGGCTAAGGCTTGGAAGATCACCCTTCGTAAGGACATCAAGTGGGAAGATGGCACTGCTATCACCGCTGTTGACTTCGTTGAGTCCGCAAAGAGACTTCTTAACCCCGTTGCTAACAACTACAGAGCTGACTCGCTCTATAGCGGCAACATGGTTATCCACAACGCGAAGAATTACTTCTACAGTGGCAAGGAAGTTCAGCTTGATGCTACCGAAGTTTACACCGAGTACTCTGCTGACTATGACAACAACCTCATATTCTCTCTTGCACCTCCCAGCGCAGATCGCAACAGCGAGGTTTACCTGAGAAAGGCTATGGGCTTCCCCGCAAGCTATGACGCTGCTGCTTGTGCTGCATACCTTATCGGCAACTACCTTTCCGGCTCTGCATTCACTGCTGAAGCTGCAGCTGCAATGGAAGGCAAGACCTTTGCAGAGATCAAGGCTGACGCTACTCTGAAGGCAGCTTGGGATGCTCTTATCGGCTGGTGGCAGACCGATCCCAACGAGGAGCTTCACTTCTTCGTTGCAGGCACTACTTATCCTGAAACCGAGTTCGAGTCTGTTGGTATCAAGGCTGTTTCCGACTATGAGCTCGTTCTCATCATGGACAAGGAGCTTGAGGGCTTCTACCTCCTTTACGCTCTTACCGGATCGTGGCTCGTTAACACCAAGCTCTATGATGAGTGCATCACCATCACTGACGGTGTTTACAACATCAACTACGGTACCTCCGCTGAGACCTATATGTCTTACGGTCCTTACAAGCTTGCAACCTTCATCCAGGATAAGCAGATCGTCCTCGTAAAGAACGAGAACTGGTACGGCTACAACGATGAGGCAAATGCTGACAACTACTGGACCACTGACATCGTATTCGATTACTATGCAAACAGCGAGACCGCTATGGAAGCTTTCCTCCAGGGTAAGCTCGACTCCAAGGGTCTTGACGCAGACCAGGTAGCAGACTACTCCAAGTCCGAGCACGTTTACTACACCACTGGCGATTCTACTTTCTTTATCGCTATGAACCCCGATCTCGAAGCTCTTACCTCTATGCAGGCAAAGGCAGGCGAGAACAAGAACAAGACTATCCTTACCATTAAGGAATTCCGTATGGCTCTCTCCTTCGCGCTTGACCGTGCGGCATTCTGCCTCGCAACCTCTCCCACAAATGCTCCCGCATTTGGCGCATACTCCAGCCTTATCATCTCTGACCCTGAGAACGGTATCGCTTACCGTACCACCGACGAGGCTAAGCAGGCTCTCGTAGACTTCTGGGGAGTTGCTGACGAAATCGGAGAAGGCATGATGTACGAGACCATCGACGACGCTATCGCTTCTATTACCGGCTACAACCTTGAGCTTGGTAAGGAATACTTCGATCTCGCATACGACGCAGCTGTCGCAGCTGGTCTTATGGACGCAGACGACGTTGTTGAAATCTGCGTTGGTATTCCTAACGCTGAGTCCAAGTTCTACAACAACGGTTACGAGTTCCTCGTAAACAACTACACTGAGGCTGTTAAGGGCACTAAGCTCGAGGGCAAGCTCACCTTCACAAAGGACGATACCATCGGTAACGGCTTCTCGGATGCTCTTAAGGCTAATACTGTAGACCTTCTCTTCGGAGTAGGTTGGACCGGTTCTGCTCTCGATCCTTACGGATTGATGGAAGCTTACACCTCTCCCAACTATCAGTATGACCCCGCTTGGGATACCTCTACAACCATGGCTGAGGTTGAGATCGACGGCGTTGTATACTCTGCAAGCGTATACGACTGGACCTACGCTATGATGGGCGAAGTTATCGAGATCACCGACGAAGAGGGCAACGTTGTTGAATTCTCTTGCGGTCTCGCAGATGACAAGCCTGAGCTCCGTCTCCAGATCCTCGCTATCCTTGAGGGTGCGGTTCTCCAGACCTACGACATGCTTCCTATCATGGACGACGCTTCTGCAGCTCTTAAGGGTATGCAGATCAAGTACTACACTGAAGAGTACATCTACGGTGTAGGCCGTGGTGGCGTTAAGTACATGAAGTACTACTACACTGACGCTGAGTGGAACGCATTCGTTAGCGAAAACAGCGGTATTCTCAACTACAACTAATACTTGGTTTGAGTTGACTGAGGCCGACTGAGGTCGGCTGATAAATACGACTCCCCGAGGGGATTTTCCCTCGGGGAAGTCGTGTCTAAATGACGTGGCGGCATTTAGAAGCTCTTTTGGGGAAATTCCCGAAGGAGTCTTCTTTGCTGTTTATTGCATCGCAGATCAAATTGCGTTTGCTTGTCTTTTATCGGCAGAATAGCTTGGGTGAAGGATAAACAAATGCAATTTGATTCCGGCATTGTGTCGAATGTTTTTGTCTGTCGCCGGAGACGGATGAATAAGTTAAAGATTTTTGAGTCGATTAATCGGCAAGAAAGAGGGCAATATGTTTAAATACGTTTTAAAAAGAATTGCTTTGATGCTCGTTGTATTTATGATCATCATATCAATTTGCTTCGTGCTCATAAAGCTGCTCCCCGTTATTGACGCTGTTCAGTTCGGTAAGGACCAGGCTGTTATTGAGCAAAGAAGAGAACAGCTTGGATATGGCAAGCCGCTTATAGAGCAGTATATGATATTCCTGCGCAAAACCATTTTTGGCGGCGACTGGGGAGTATCCGAGGTTTTGTATATGGGACAGGACGTTTGGTCTGTTTTCATGAAAAAGCTTCCGTCAACGATGCTTGTAAATACCTATACTATGCTTTTCGCGGTCCCGATAGGTCTTTTGCTTGGTATATATGCGGCACTTAAGAAGAACAAGTGGCAGGACCACGTTATATCGACGGGTGTTATGATCTTTATTTCGGTACCGTCGTACGTTTACGCGTTCCTGGTTCAGTATATCCTATGTCATAAGCTGACGGGATGGGCGGGAAAGCAGATATTCCCGCTGACTATGGCGGCAACTACCGAGTATTTTACTTGGGAGGTATTCGTTTCTCTCGTTCCCGCTATTCTTGCTCTCGGCTTCGGTACCGTTGCAGGTCTTGCGAGATATACCAGAGCAGAGCTTTGTGAGGTGCTTACGAGTGAGTATATGCTTTTGGCGAGAACCAAGGGTCTTACTCGCGGACAGGCAACCGTTCGCCATGCACTCCGAAATTCGATGGTTCCGATCTTTCCCATGATCATGGGCGAATTTATAGGTATTATCGGTGGTTCTCTCATTATTGAGCAGATCTTTGGAATTCCGGGCGTAGGTCCTCTTTATATCAGCTCCATCACGGCTCAAACCCCCGACTACAACTTCTTTATGCTTCTGTCTGCCTTCTATACGGCAATCGGACTTGCTTCCGGTCTGTTGGTCGACTTGAGCTACGGATTTGTTGATCCTCGTATCAGAATGGGAGAGAAATAATGGATTATCAGAATTTACCAATAGAAAAATTTAAATTTGCGGACAAGAGCCGCAGGGCAGGCGACAAGAAGCTTGATACCAAGCCTGTCAGCTATGCCAAGGACGTTTGGATCCGATTTTGCAAAAACAAAAGCTCGGTAGTTGCAGCGTGCATCATTCTGATCCTGGTTCTTTACGCTATATTCGTTCCGGTCTTTTGCTCCACGACGTATTCGGACAGTCTTACGGATACCACCTACCTTCAGTACACCAAGATGCTCCCCAAGAGCAAGCTTTTCTCCAAGATGGGCTTCTGGGACGGTTGCTCGGATAAGACCATGAACAAGGACACGTACAATTACTGGAAGGGAATAACTGTAGAGACCGGATATGAGATCATGCCCGAGATCTATCGTGCAGACTATAAGGGCACGTCCAAGACGACCACCTATTACGACGTTAAGATGGACTCTTATATATCAAACGGAATGACTTATTTTTCCCTTACCGAAGCGGAGTTCAAGGATATTCAGAGATGGCAGAATGAAACCGGTATTCAGGTAATCTTCCCTGCAGTAGATCTCAATAAGATCCCCAACGCTATGTTCAAGACCGATGCAAATATTTGGTACGAGAACAACGAAAAGGGTGCGCCTATTCTGGATGAAAACGGCAACTACGTTGACATTTATCTTTCCAGTGGAAACGAGGACGGATACGACAGCCTCCGTGTCGACGGCGACGACGGCACGTACCGTTATGCCCGAATTGGCGGAACCTCTGAGAAGAAGACCTATTCGGTTCGTGTATTTAAGTACACTTACTTCCAGTATCGTTATGGCTTCGAGCCCAGCTTCCTGTTTGGAACCACCGAGACAGGACAGGACCTTCTTACCCGCCTTGCTGCCGGCGCGCGCTTCTCTTTGATAATCGCTGTATCCATTTCCTTCGTAAACCTCTTCCTTGGCGCTATCATCGGTGCTATCGAGGGATATTACGGCGGAGTTACCGATATTGTTATTGAGAGAATCATAGACGTGCTTGGTGGAGTTCCCTTTATGATAGTTGTGACGCTGTTCCGATTGCATTTTGCTAAGCAGGTCGGCCCGGTCTGGTCAATGGTGTTTGCGTTTATCCTTACGGGATGGATAGGAATGGCTGCAAGAACACGTATGCAGTTCTATCGATTCAAGAGACAGGAATACGTCCTCGCGGCACGCACCCTCGGTGCAAACGACAGAAGACTTATGTTCAAGCACATCTTCCCCAATGCTATGGGTACTCTGATTACAGGTAGCGTGCTTTCTATCCCCGGAGTTATCTTCTCCGAGTCCAGCTTGACCTACCTCGGAATCGTCAACCTTTCCAGCTCTACTCAGACGTCCGTTGGTACTCTGTTGTCGAACGGTAAGGATATGCTTTCGACGTTCCCGCACGTAATCCTTTTCCCCGCATTGTTTATCTCTTTGCTTATGATCTCGTTTAACCTGTTCGGTAACGGCTTGAGAGATGCATTCAACCCATCACTGAAGGGAGTCGAGGACTGATATTATGGAAAAGAAACTTGAAGTTAAAAATCTTAGAATATCCTTTAAAACGGCGAACGGTAAAGTTCAGGCCGTAAGAGATATTAGTTTTGACCTGGGTAAGGGAGAAACCCTCGCGATCGTTGGTGAGTCCGGATCTGGTAAGTCGGTTACCTCCAAGTCAATGCTTGGAATCCTTGCCGGTAATGCTATTATCGAAAGTGGTGAGATCATTTACGACGGCCAGGACCTTCTGAAGCTTTCCGAGGAGGAGTTCTACCGAATCAGAGGCGATAAGATCGCGATGATCTTCCAGGATCCTATGTCCAGCCTTAATCCTATTATGAGAATAGGTAAGCAGCTCACCGAGGCTATGCTCCTCAAGGGTAAGGCAAGACAGAAGGCCAGCCGCGCGGCGTTCAATTCGACCCTTAAGCTGCTCAAACAGACCATGATAGAGGCTATTGCCCAGGGAAAATACACGGAAGTGTCGGGCAATACCGTTAAAGAAATATCTGCCGACGACCTTAGCAAGATGTGCAACGATTTCGATTCGTTCGAGTTTAAGCACATTGAGCTTGAGCAGGCCTACAACAAGGCATACGAGGCAGCGCAGGAAGCGATTGCTCAGATAAACGACGTGCTTTTCTACATCGAAAAGTCGGCGTTTACCTCCCCTAAGGAAAACGTATCTGAGATAGTTAATCTTGCGAAAAAGACAGGCAACAAGTACGTTGTTGATGAAGACTTTGCGCGCCTCGAGGAGCTTTTGAAGGCACTTAAGGCGGGTATCAGAGCCGAGGCAAAGGCAAACAGCTTCGAGAACACCGCAGCTATTCTCGAAGAAGTAAACGAGATTCTTAATAAGGCGGTTGAGAAGCAGGCTCCCAATTTCTTCAGAATGGGTTACTATCTGAAGTTTGGCGGACAGGATCTTCCTGATATGCCTGTGGAGGCGCTTGATGAGTATCTCCTTAAGTATCTTAATGAAAGCTTTATGCTCGCTTTCCTTGCAAATGCGGAGACTGCTCTTCGTTATTCTGCTTGGATCTCTGCTGAGAGAAAGAAGGTTGCGCTTGAAAGTGCACAGGAAATGATCAAGTATCTTTCCGGCGAGAGCAAGCTTGAAAAGAAGGCTGTTCTTGCTCGAGCAAACGAGCTTATCAAGACTGTTGAAAACTCTATCGACAAGCTTGAAATCGTTAAGGATAGCGTTGCGTACACCTTCAAGACCAGCTTGTTGTCTGCAATCAACAGCTATTTCTTGGCTATCCCCAGAAACAAGGCTGTTCAAAAGGCACACGATAAGCAGCAGGCAAAGTACGACCGCATAGTCGCTCGCGGAAAGACTCCCGATTGGAAGGTAATTCCCGCCGCGCTTATCGACCTTGATATCGCAAAGCAGGATATCATTCACGTTGTTGAAAGATTCGTTGAGCATTATACCAAGGTTCTTAACAATAAGGACAACAGAGACTTCGCAAAGGAAACCGTTGCACTTGTCGACTTCCTTAAGACCAATGCATCCGAGACCGTTTATAAGGTCACGAAGAGCATGGCAAAGCATAAGGCTATCAAGCTCATGGAGGAGGTTGGTATCCCCGAGCCCAGAAAGAGATTCAGACAGTATCCGTTTGAGTTCTCCGGCGGTATGAGACAGCGTATAGTTATTGCGGTTGCTCTTGCAGCAAACCCCGATATTCTTATCTGTGACGAGCCTACCACGGCACTTGACGTTACGATTCAGGCGCAGATCCTCGAGCTTATCAATAAGATCAAGGAAGAAAGACAGCTTTCTATCATATTTATTACTCACGACCTTGGTGTCGTTGCAAATATGGCAGACAGAATTGCCGTTATGTATGCAGGAAAGATCGTTGAGTACGGTACCGCAGAGGACGTATTCTACAACCCCGCTCATCCCTATACGTGGGCGTTGCTCTCCTCGATGCCGGACCTTGACACTAACGAGAGACTTGAAGCTATTCCCGGAACTCCTCCCAATATGATCTATCCTCCCGTAGGCGATGCCTTTGCAGATAGAAACAAGTATGCGTTGGAGATCGATTTCGAGCTTCAGCCTCCTATGTTTAAGATCAGTGACACGCACTACGCGGCTACTTGGCTCTTGCACGAGAATGCTCCTAAGGTAGATCCTCCCAAGATTGTAACAGACAGAATTGCAAGAATGCGCAGCAACGGAGGTGAAGAATAATGGAAAATAACGAAGTTTTGCTTAAGGTTGAAAATCTATGCCAGTATTTTAAGATCAATAAGGCAGTAGATGACGTAAGCTTTGAGGTCAAAAAAGGAGAAGTTTTTGGATTGGTTGGTGAATCCGGATGCGGAAAGACCACCACAGGACGCTCTATCATTCGTCTTTATGACATTACCTCCGGAAGCGTTTACTTTAAAGGTCAGAGAATCGCAGCAGGAACAAGATCCTATAAGGAGGCTATCAAGAAGGCAGAGGCTGAGTTGAAGGCTTTCCGTGCAAAGTGCAAGGCAGAAGGAATCCCAGCAGACGACGAAAGACTCGTTGCCAAGACCGAGGAGACCAAGAAGTTTATTGCTGAGCAGAGGGAAGAAATTAAAAAGGCAGTATACGATCACAAGCACTGCGATAAGGACCTTGTAACTAAGATCCAGATGATCTTCCAGGACCCCATCGCTTCTCTTGACCCTCGTATGACAGTTCGCGATATTATTGCTGAAGGTCTTATTATCAACGGAATGAAGGACAAGAAGGAGATCGATGAAAAGGTCTTCGAGATGCTTGAAATGGTAGGTCTTGTGAAGGAGCACGCTTCGCGTTATCCTCACGAGTTCTCCGGTGGACAGAAGCAGAGAATCGGCGTTGCTCGAGCAATCATCATGGAGCCTGAGCTTATCATTGCCGACGAGCCCGTATCTGCACTTGACGTATCTATTCAGGCGCAGGTAATTAACCTTCTCAACGACCTTCGTGAGAAGCTTGGTCTGACGATTCTTTTCGTTGCGCATGACCTTTCGGTCGTTAAGTATTTCTCCGACCGTATTGGAGTTATGTACTTCGGAAAGCTGGTTGAGCTTGCAGATTCCGACGAGCTCTTCAAGAATCCTCTTCATCCTTATACAAAGTCGCTTTTGTCCGCTATTCCTCTTCCTGACCCGATCTACGAGAAGAAGAGACAGAGAATAACCTACAACCCGTTGGCTGCGCATGATTATTCTCAGGAACAGCCTACACTTCGCGAGATTAAGCCCGGACATTTTGTATATTGCAACTCAGCTGAATTCAATAAGTATCTGGAAGAGTTGAAGTAAGAGCAATGGCAGAAAAAAAGCATAGTAATTTATTAAAATATACCATAGCGTCCGGTTTGGGCGCTATGGTTGCATTCTTAATTATGTGGTGGCAGGGGATATTTGCTTCTCCTGACATGCAAACGGTATTTCATAGGATATCAGATGGCTTTTTTGTTGTGGGCATTTTGTACGTGGGCTTTGGGCTTATGTTTGTGATCGTCAACGAAGGCATTCTCGATATTTTGGGATACGGCTTTAAGTCGCTTGTGTATCTGTTCACGCCTCGCAGGCTTGATCGTGATTCCGGCGGATATTATGAATACAAGCAAAAAAAATATGAGGAAAGAAAGAAAAAAGGCGTACCGACCTATCTTTTGTGGATAGGAATAGCTTTTGTTCTGATCGCCGTTGCTTGTTATATAGTATATAGCAACTGTTGATAAAAAAGCGCAAGTTTCTTGCGCTTTTTTGCTTTCTCGGTTATTGACAAAAGAGAGAATAGGTGTTAAAATCAAAATGTGAGATTTGATCTCGCAAATCCATCGCAATTTGGTCGAGAAAAGAGGTTTTATATGACAGAACAGATCTACGACAAATATCTTGAGGACGAAAACATCGTTTATATTGAAAATGAGTATTTGAAACTTGGCGCAAATCTTGCTTTGGGTGGCGCTTTGACGTATCTTGCCGAAAAGGGTAAGAAGAATTTGATCAATAGCTCCGACTGGGGAAGACAAGTACAAATGTCATTTTATGCGCCTCCCGTTCCTTATCAACCCGAGGGGGTTCAAATGGCCGATAACTGGAAGTTTATCGGTTGGAATCCGATACAGTCGGGAGATTACTACAGAAATCGCTCAAGAGTGCTTGACTATCGCTGCGAAAACAATGAAATATACGTGAAATGTATTCCTATGCATTGGCCGTTGAATAACCACCCGGGCGAGTGCACCTTTGAGGTCTGGTACCGCCTTGACGGCTACTGTGTAAACGTGACCTCGCGCATTAACAATGCGCGCCCCGATACAACTCAATATCCGGCACGTCATCAGGAAATGCCTGCGGTTTATACAAACGGCGAATGGTATAAGGGGGTATCATACGTTGGTACAGAACCCTTTACCGACGGAGAATTGACCGAGCTTGTCACCAAAGACAACGGTCTTGGCTGGCCTTGGCTCAATTTTATTGCTACTGAGAATTGGTCTGCGCTTGTTGATGACAACAACTACGGTCTTGGCGTTTATATAGGTGTGACCAACCTCTCGAAAATCGGATTTTTTGGTGAAAAGGGCTGGGGAGGGCCCAAGGATTCGCAGACGGGCTATATTGCTCCGCTTGCCGCCGCGATTCTTGACCACGATATCGTATATTCTTACGATTATTCTCTGATAGTGGGCGACGTCAGCTTTATCCGCGAGGTCGCCAGGCAAAAGGACAAGCTTGTTGACCGCAAGAAATACAGCTTTGATCACGACAGAAACCAGTTCTACTATCACAATATCACCGATAAGGGCTGGAGAACGAACGGTTGTCTTGAATTTGATTTCAAGAAAGCATCCGAGCTCAAGAGTCCCGCGGTTTTCATCGGTAAGGGCGAATGTAAGCATATCAGGCTTGATGCTTGCTTTGACGGCGAAATCTCGGGTGAAATCATTTTCAATCTTTACAAAGGCTTGGACGAAAAGAATTGCTTTGTGCTTGAGCACAAAAAGCTGCCGTTCGGTATGGTCGGAAGCGGCGAAAGAAAGCATTTTGACCTTGATATCAGCGATCTTAACGACTGTTTCGTCGGCTTTTCGCTCAAATTTGCAAATGAGGGGCATATAAAGCTCTATTCGGTTGAGTTGACATAAATAAAAAGCCTTCAAGCATAAAAGCTTGAAGGCTTTTTGAGTTACATTTTTAAAGCGAAATTTTCTGTTTTAAATTGTCGTTTTTTTATTGACTTTTCCCCCCGTTCGTGTTACAATCACCTTGTGGTCCTGATGGGGCGCAAGAAAGGAGACTTAATATGGCAAATCAAAATCCTCATTACCTTGCACTAGAGGAAGATTATAAGATCCTCGACGAAAACGTAGTCTATATTGAAAATGAATATATCAAGCTTGGCGCAAACGTTGCGCTTGGCGGCGCGATCACGTATCTTGCCGAGCATGGAAACAAAAATATCATTAACAGTTGGGACTGGGGAAGACAGGTTCAGCTTTCCTTCTATTCGGGACCCAGACCCTTCCACCCGGAAGGAACCGAAATGGGCGTTAACTGGACTCACACGAGCTGGAATCCTATACAGACAGGCGACTGCTTCTTCAATCGGTCCAAGGTTCTCGAATATAAAATCGAAGGAAATACGCTTTACGTAAAGTGTATTCCTATGCAGTGGGCGCTCAATAACGTGCCCGGCGAGTGTACCTTCGAGCTTTGGTACACCCTTGACGGCAAGACAGTAAACGTTACCGCAAGATTAAACAACAACCGCTCCGATAAAACACAGTATCCCGCCTGCGGTCAGGAGCTCCCTGCGGTCTATACCAACGGTGAGTTTTATAAGATCGTATCCTACATTGGAGATCGGCCCGGGACCGATGGCGAGCTGACCGAGGTCGTCAGCAGGACGACCGAAAGACGTTGGCCTTCGGAGTTTGTGCTCTATCCTGAAAACTGGGTGGCGTTACTTGACGACAACGATTACGGTCTCGGCGTATATAATCCCCACACCTGCGGTGCGATTACCGGATTTGCAGGCAACGTGTCCGATATGGGCTGGGGCGGGGCAAAGGACGGTCAGACGAGCGTTATATCCATGACGACGCGCGTTATTCTTGATTATAATATCGTATATACGTTCAATTATTCTCTTATCGTAGGCGAGGTTGACGAGATCAGAAAAACTGCGCTTGCATTGGATTCTAAGGCGGAGCATCGAAAGTTCAGCTTTGCCGAGGACCGTCAGAACTTCTATTATAAGGGGACAAAGGATAAGGGGTACGGTAACCAAAATTGTTTGGATTTTGATTTTGAACCGGAAACAGCGCTTTGCTCACCGCACGTGTTCGTTTCTGCGGGCAAATGCAAGAGGATCTTGTTGGACGCGGAGATCGACGGAGGGGTTGTTGAAGGCACAGTTGGATTCAGCTGTTACGTCGATCCTACGCACCAGAGCGATAAGAGAGCCTTCCGCACAGCGCAAAAATTGCCCTTTAAGCTTGACGGAAATTGCGGCAGAAAGATCTACGAGATAGACATTAGCGCTCTTGACAAGCCGTTTTTCGATTTTAGCCTTGAATTTTCGAGCAGCGGTCATGCAAAGGTCTATTCTGTCGAATTATCCGAAACGTAATTATTGAAAATTTAGCTTATCGGCTTCGGCTTTTTGTATGCGGCACTACGCAGGACCGCAGAAAAGGAGGTCGGCGTGAAAGGTGCTTCTTATTGACAGGTAATTTAACTGTTTCACGCGCGAATTTTGCCGTGGCAAAATTCATCGGTTACTATTTGTGCCGCCTTGGCGGCGGAATGGAGTTTAATATGTCAAACCAAAATCCTCATTACCTCGCGCTCGAGGAAGATTATAAGATCCTCGACGAAAACGTAGTTTATATAGAAAATGAATATATCAAGCTCGGCGCAAACGTTGCGCTTGGTGGCGCGATCACGTATCTTGCCGAGCACGGAAACAGAAACATCATCAATAGCTGGGACTGGGGAAGACAGGTGCAGCTTTCCTTCTACTCGGGTCCCGTGCCCTTCCATCCCGAAGGAACCGAAATGGGCAAGCATTGGACTCATACGGGCTGGAATCCCATACAGACAGGCGACTGCTTCTTCAATCGAGCAAAGGTTCTTGAATATAAAATCGAAGGAAACACACTTTACGTAAAGTGTATTCCTATGCAGTGGGCACTCAATAACGTACCCGGCGAGTGTACCTTCGAGCTTTGGTATACGCTTGATCATAAGACTGTCAACGTAACCGCAAGACTTAACAACAATCGCTCCGATAAAACGCAGCATCCCGCATGCGGTCAGGAGCTTCCCGCGGTCTATACCAACGGTGAGTTTTATAGGATCGTTTCCTACGTCGGCGAGCACCCTGGAACTAACGGAAAACTTACCGAAATAGTTAGTAAAAACACCGGCGACAGACATTGGCCCTCGGAGTTTATGCTCTATCCGGAGGGATGGGTAGCGCTCCTTGACGACAATGATTACGGAATTGGCGTTTATAACCCTCACACCTGCGGAGCCGTTGGCGGATTTGCGGGCGGAGTTGAAAGAATGGGCATTGGCGGCGCGAAGGACGGACAGACGGGAACTGTAAGCCCGACCACCAGCGTTATTCTTGACCATAATATAGTTTACACCTTCTATTATTCCTTGATCGTCGGCGACGTTGCCTCGATCCGCGAGACTGCGCTTGCGCTTGACAAGAAGGTCAACCACAGAAAATTCTGTTTTGATAATGACCGTCAGAATTTCTATTATAGGAACATTACCGACAAGGGCTATGGAAATCAGGACTGCCTTGACTTTGATTTTAATCCCGAAGGCATGCTTTGCTCCCCGTTCTTCTTCGTAAAAGCGGGAGAATGCAAAAAGATACTCATCGATGCTTGCATTGAGGGCGGCGAGATAGACGGAAAAGCAGGTTTCCGTTGCTATGCGGAAACAACAAGACCCGATTACAAGGGCACTCCGTGTACGTTTGCGTCGATTCCTTTCAAGCTGTCGGGTGACGGTGTGCGTAAGATCCACGAGATCAATATCAGCGGTCTCGATAAGCCCTTCTTCCGTATGTTTTTTGAGTTCTTGAAAAAGGGCAAGGCGAAGATCTATTCTATCGAATTAGTATAATTTATAAAAAACAGAGCAAAGCGTGAAGCTTTGCTCTGTTTTTTGAATTATTCAACCTTTGGCAAACGGTTAAGTGCTTTGCTTATTTCCTCGTCGGTGGGGATATAGTCTTGCATTACACCGTTGTGGAATTTTTCATAAGACATCATATCGAAATAGCCTGTGCCTGTCAGACCAAACACGATAGTTTTTTCTTCTCCCGTTTTTGCACATTCCTTTGCCATATCGAGCGCGATTTTGATTGCGTGGCTGCTCTCGGGCGCGGGTAAAATTCCTTCGACACGTGCGAATTCCTCTGCGGCGGCAAAGACCTCGGTCTGCTTGACGGTGGTTGCCTCAATGAGCTTGTCGTGGTAAAGCTGCGAGAGGGTGCTGTTCATTCCGTGATAGCGCAAGCCGCCTGCATGTGTGGGCGCGGGCATAAAGTTGCTACCAAGCGTGTACATCTTTGAAAGAGGACAAACCATGCCCGTGTCGCAGTAATCGTACGCGTATTTTCCACGAGTGAAGCTCGGGCAGCTTTCGGGTTCGACGGCAATAATGCGATAGTCTGCCTCTCCGCGAAGCTTTTCTCCCACAAAAGGAGCAATAAGTCCGCCGAGGTTTGAGCCACCGCCCGCGCAACCGATGATGACGTCGGGCTTTATGCCGTACTTGTCAAGTGCGATCTTGGTTTCAAGACCGATGATCGACTGATGAAGCATTACCTGATTGAGCACACTTCCGAGCACGTAACGGTACCCGGAAGTATTAATCGCTTTTTCTACCGCCTCGGAGATCGCACAACCGAGACTTCCGTTAGTGTCGGGAAACTCTGCGAGGATCTTTTTTCCAACCTCGGTTTCGAGGGAGGGAGAGGGAGTGACTGACGCGCCGTAGGTGCGCATGACCTCACGGCGATGCGGCTTCTGCTCGTAAGAGCATTTTACCATATATACCTTGCAGTCAAGTCCGAAATATGAACAAGCCATCGAAAGTGCAGTGCCCCATTGACCTGCTCCGGTCTCTGTGGTAACACCTACAAGTCCTTGCTCCTTGGCATAATAAGCCTGCGCGATAGCGGAGTTGAGCTTGTGGCTGCCGCTCGTGTTATTTCCCTCGAATTTGTAATATATCTTGGCAGGAGTTTTTAGCTTTTCCTCAAGACAGTACGCGCGAACAAGCGGCGCGGGACGGTACATTTTATAAAAGCTTCTGATTTCCTCGGGAATCTCGAAATACGGAGTTGTGTCATCGAGCTCTTGATCTATAAGATCGGAGCAGAATACACCTTCCAGATCTCTCTTTGTCATAGGCTTCAAGGTCCCGGGATCGAGAAGCGGTGCGGGCTTGTTCTTCATATCCGCGCGAAGATTGTACCACGCCTTCGGCATCTCTGACTCTTCAATATAGATCTTATAGGGGATTTGCTTATTGTTTGACATAATTTTGCCTTCCTTTCATCAATTTGAAGTGTGGCAAGGGGCATAAAGAAACCTTTACAATTCGCCGCACACGAACCAAGACACGCTTTAGTTTGATAAATTTATTAACATTATATCACGTGGTGTGGGCGTTGTCAATACATCGGGGAGGTTTTTGCTCAAAGATATATGTTCTTTGTTTAAGATGCTACGACACCGTATGCAAATAAAAGGAAAAACATTGTCGCATTTGTAGAAAAATTCGGCAAATTGATGTCTTCTGTCGATAGAGTTGATAACGATTAAAAATCCGCGTCTTTTGTCTCTTTTACAGAAAAAGATTGTTCAATATACCATATTTTGTTAAAAAAGGTCAACAATCAAGTAGAACATTTAGGGCAAATAGCAACTTTTGTGACGAATATTTGGTGATATTTAACAAACATTTCGTCTGTCTTTGGTCATTTGTCACAAATCTGGTAGGATTTGCAAGGTTGACATTTTTGTCGAAATATGATAT
Source organism: Eubacteriales bacterium (assembly GCA_045532555.1). Taxonomy (GTDB): domain Bacteria; phylum Bacillota; class Clostridia; order Oscillospirales; family CAG-272; genus SVTX01. The sequence goes on from JAZSGD010000026.1 coordinate 18,511, forward strand.
AATTACCTGAACAATGTAAAAATGGGGCGTTGCGCGCGGAGATGTTTGAATCTGCCGTGCGAACACAATTCACCAGTGGCGACGCTGGTTCATTTAATGTTATTACGGCGATGATTGTAATTATTGAGCCTTCATCGTTATCGAGGAGATTTTATGTATCAGGCTATGGTTTTTTTGTGCGGTGCAGTTATTGCCGCGATAGTTCTGTTGCTGTTTAGAAAAAATGAAAAGACTCGTCGAAATGTGCTCAAGATATTGACTGTTGTATTTTGTGCTATAGGATTTTTCCGATTTTTCCTATCCGACTCGATTATTTTGGTCATCAACGGTGGATGGTACGAGGGCGTTTATTACAAGCAAACCGATTTTTGGCACATGATATTGCGCTGGGGATATTACACTAATTATGCTGTGTTACCGGTGGCAGTATTTTGTGAAAGTCGTCTTTTCAAAAACGTTGCGGGCTATTTTTCGTTGCCCTTCACGGTGCTTTCGACAGTGTTCTTTAACGACTATATGAGCTATTTTCTTTCTACTGCAGGAAAGGGCTATCATTTTGATCCTACGTTTAGACACGTATATTTTGTTGTTGAGCTTGCGTTGGCATTTGCAATACCGCCCGCGCTACATATAGGAGACAAACATATTTTCAATGTCAAGAGTGGCAAGGAGTGGGCAAATTACTTGGTGGGTCTTCCTGCCATTGTGCTCATAATGATACCTACGTACGTTGTTCAGGGATTTTTTGGCACAAATATGAAGATTCCGGAGTGGTTCAGCAGCTATCATTTTACATGGATAGGAATCACACTTGGCATAACTATCCTTATCTATTTCGTATTCCGGTTTAAAAGCTATAACGAAAGGTATACAGTTTGCCTTTTCCTTGTGCTTGTGCTGTTCTTCCACTATAATTCGCTTTATCTTATGGGACTGACGCTAAAGCGCCTGCCGTTCCAGCTGTGCAACTTTGCTGCTTATATGTATCTTGTGGCGTTTGCATTCAAGTGGGAAAAGATGTTCAATTTCTGCTTTATTGCGAATACGGTAGGAACGATCTTCGCAATAGCGGTTCCGGATTTTGGTATCGGTTATACAGGCTTTTGGAACGTGCACTTTCTCTTAGAGCATTCCTTTGTATTTATCGTACCCGTTATATGTATGGGACTTCGTATATTCCCGCGCATTACGAAAAAGAGTATTCTTCACTATTTCGCGGGCTTTACAATATACATAATCTTTTGCTATATTCTGGGAACCATACTTAACGGTTATAAGGATATAACGGGCGAGACGGTCAACTATTTCTATATGTTTGATTTCGATACTGCCTTTGGCTATTTCCCATTCTTGAAATTCGTTGAAAACTTTTATTTTGAGTTTGGACGCTTTATAGTATATCCTTTGGTGTTTGTGTTCGTATACGTAGGTTTCTCGGCGCTCTGTATGCTGTTCTTCCTCGGTGTAAAGGTTTTTTATAAGTTTGAGGACGAATGGCTTGAGATGCATAGCTCAGCCGTGGATTTGTACGAAAAGATAACCAAGAAAAAGTCGCGACTGCCTAAACATTACGTTGATTAAAAAAGGGGGAACCTCAATTGTTAGAGATTTTAAATCTTACCAAGAGCTACGGAAGCTCTGCCGTGAACGCGGTAGAAAATTTGTCGTTCTCGCTTAATGCCGGAGAAATATACGGCTTTTTAGGGCCTAATGGTGCAGGCAAGAGCACTACTATAAAATGTTTGGTTGGAATATACCCTTTCCAAGAGGGAGATATTCTCATTGACGGAGTGTCGATAAAGACCGATCCACTCGAAGCCAAGATGAACATTGGATATGTTTCCGATAATCACGCGGTGTTTGAAAGGCTTACAGGTCAGGAATACGTAAACCATATAGCTAATCTTTATCATGTGGACCCTGCAGAGACGCAGGAGCGAACCGAAAGATTGCTTGATATATTCAAGCTTAGGGCGGCATTTAATAATCCCATTAAGAGTTACTCGCATGGAATGAAGCAAAAAATATCGGTTATTGCCGCGCTGGTGCATAATCCTAAGCTTTGGGTTCTTGATGAGCCTCTTACGGGTCTTGACCCCCAAAGCTCCTATCAGCTAAAGCAGGTTATGAAGCAACATGCCGCGGAGGGCAATACCGTTTTCTTCAGCACGCACATTCTTGACGTCGTTGAAAATCTTTGCGATCGTTGTTGCATAATAAAGGGCGGAAAGCTTGAGGGTGTTTACGATATCCATGAGCTCAGAAGCAGCGGTCAATCCCTGGAGAAGATATTTATGGACGTTATCGGTGAGATCGAAGAGGTGTGATAAATGAAAAACATTTGGTCACTTCTGCGAATGCAGCTTGATAACAAGACTGATATCTTAAAGGCGGCATCTCCAAAGACTATGGTCCCGGCTATTCTTAAAGCGGTGGTCACTCTTGTATTGGCAACGCTGGTTTCAAGCTTTGCGCTTGCGAAAATATTCACTCTGGGATTTGCTATCAATGCCGAGCTTTTGGGATTGGTTCTCTTGGTGACTCAGCTGCTTTCTTTGGCGTTTGCCGTGGGCAACGTAATAAACACGTTGTATCTTTGCAAGGACAACGAAATGCTTATTTGCTTGCCGGTAACGCCAAATCAGCTTTTTATCTCGAAGTTGCTCATGATATATATAAAGGAGATTGCCGCTAACGCGATGATCACCCTGCCGATATTTATCACGCTCGGATCCTTCTCGAGCCCGGGTATATGCTTTTACCTGTCTTTACCGATCCTTACGTTGCTTTTGCCGATCCTTCCCATAGTTGTGGCGGCATTTGTCAGTTTGCCAATAATGTCGGTAATCAAGTTTTTAAAGAGACATACGCTTTTATCCATAATAGTGATATTTGGACTTGTCTGCACTTGCCTTTGGGGCTATCTTTCGCTTATTGGAAACATAGCCAGCGAGTTTAACATTGCCGAAAAGCAGCTTGAGACTGTTCTTGAAATTAACGCGTTTATATCGGCGATAGGAAGTAAAATTCCGCTTTATTTTCAGCTTGGCTTAGCAATGCTCAACTTTGATATGTGGCTATTTTTCCCTGCATTTATTATTTTGTGCATTATAGTATCAGTTGCAGCTGTTTTCTTTACCAGATATTTTTTCTTCAAGATAGCGATGTCGAGCTTGGAAAACACCTTAAAGATCAAATCCAAGGTCAAAAGATTCAGAAAGAGAAGTCGGTTTGTCAGCCTTTTTCAAAAGGAGTTCTTTTGCGTATTCCGATCAAGCGCAGAAATATTTGAGTATTTTCTGTTTACTATCCTGATGCCTTTTATCGTATTTTCCTACGACAGACTGCTCATGACGATAACCGTTAGCCAGGTGGGTGTCAACATGATAGCGGGAGCTCACGTTATGGTAGTTGCTATACTTGCTATGCTTTCTAATATTTCATCTGCGTCCGCCGTGTCTAGAGACGGAAGCAATTTCCATACATCAAAGACCATTCCCGTAGATTTCTTTACGCAGATGTTCGTTAAATTCTCGTTTAACGCGGTGTTCACCGTTGGTGCAATAATCCTGACAGCCGTGATCTCGATATTTATATATCCTGCATGGCAGATAATTTTAGGAAGTGTTGCGGTAGCTATGGCTGCGGTAGGACACATTGCTTATTGTATAAGTTGCGATATAAAGAATCCTACCATAAGTGCACAGGGAGATGAGGAGTCGTCGACGGTCAGTAAGAGCACTGCCAAGTGCCTCGTTGTAGGTTTACTTATCGGTTTTGTGATAGGCATGATCGTAATGCTTATGTCCGGGGTTGAAAATAAGCTCCTGCCTTATCTAATAATCATAGGCATTTCATTTCTGTACATGATTAACAGAATAGTTAATCTTGTTTTGAGAATAAATTACAGCTACGACAAAATCGAAATGTGAGTAGTATTTAATTGAGGAGCGTGCCTTGTGCCGTGTCCATTTGGAAAGGTAATATCCATAATATGAAAAAAACGATATTGATAATCCTTGCGGTCTTGCCAATAGTGCTATTGCTGGTAATAGCTTTTGCGACATCCATGTTGCCATTGTTAAAATATATACCCGTAGAGAAGGTTGAATTTGTGGACCGATTGAACAACGTTTATGATACCAATACTGTGTTTACGGTACAGCAGGGAAGCACGAAGGAAACCATACTAAACGTATATCCGACGCGGGCAACCGATCCTACTGTTACTTATAGTTCTTCGGATGAGTCGATATGTACGGTTGACGAGAACGGAGTTATTACGGGAATACATTTTGGCTCTGCGATTGTAACGGCAAGATCCAAAGAAGACGGCAGCAAGATGGCAGTGCTTAACGTGCTTGTCAAAGCGGACACTCCTTTCGCCGTATACCTTTCGGAAAAGGAACTTTCTTTAAAGGTAAGCCAAAGTCATACCCTCACCGTTGACGTGGATGCCCCTGTTGCTGTTGATAAGAGTGTCACCTATGTGTCCGACAATCCCGATGTGGTGTCGGTAGATGCAAACGGTAAGCTCGTGGCGCGTAGCGAGGGAACGGCAACTATTACTGTTACTACCGTGTTGGGAGAGAAGACCGACACGTGTACGGTTACCGTGTTGGACGGAAAGCCTCCGATATATTTAGATGTTGAAAGCGACCCTGATATCGTTAAGAATTCTTCCGACGTTTACGTCTGCACAAGAAACGTTATAGATATTGCGAGCATGTTGATTCTTGAAGAGGGAATTGATCCCGAAACGGTCGGCATGAAGATCATAGCAGGAAACGATAGGGCAACGCTTCAGGACGGCATTCTTACGCTCAACAAGAAGGGAACTGTAACCGTCAAGATATACGTTGGGGACGAGTCGACGCCCACTGTAACAGCAGAATTCAAATTTGGACTGCAAGTTGATTGATGTTTTGAGCCTATTGGCTTTTGACATAAATAAAAAAAGAAGATACAAAGGAGATGTTTTATGAAGGCGGTACTTAAAAGGATTTTTATCCTTGCGGTGGTCTTTGCTATGCTGACAAGCTGTTTTGTCGCCTGCGACGAAATAACTGGTGGCAACGAGGACACGAAAACCGAAAACACATCTACACCGGTTGATGATACCGACGAAAAGGTTACATATACACTTGACCTCAGCGTAGACAAAGAGGTAGCTCTTCGTGGAGATAAGGTAACTCTTACGGCGGTGCTCAAGGCAGAGGGAGAGGAAGATATCCCCTCTGAAGATACGGAATTTATAATTGTTAACGGATCAGATTATGCGACCGTGTCGGGCAATACGCTCACCATTCTTAATACAGCTCCAGATGGAGCGACGATCGCGGTACAGGCAAAGGAAGGGGCATCCTATTCCAACACTGTAATGATCAAAGTCAGCGTTCCCCTTAATTCAATTGCTATTTCCGCTGATACGGCAAGACCCGTAGCAGGACAAAGCATTGTTATAAACAAAGTGGTAGATCCCACAGACGCAACGCAGCCCATTACGTGGTCTATCACAGAGGGCGCGGACATTGCATCTATGGCAGGCGACGTGCTTATGATAAGCGAATCTGCCGAGGTGGATGCAGTTATCAAGCTCAAGGCTATCTCGGGCGAGGTAGAGAGTAACGAGCTTGTATTTACCGTTAAGTCCAGCACGGATGAGATCAAGGTGAACAAAATCACTATTTCGGCGGATAATCTTAACCTGTTGGCAGGACAGAGCGTTGTAATTACATGTGTTTTGGATCCCGTAAATACTACGGATGACATAACACTCGCTATTACTGAAGGACAGGAATACGCTACCCTTCTTGGAAATGTCCTTGTTGTGAGCAATACTGCTCCCGCAGGCGCGCTTATCAAGGTAAAGGCTAATACCGACATCAGAAGCAGTAATGAGCTTACTTTCACCGTCGCAGACACAAGCAAGCCTGCTGAGGAAGTGGTTATTTCTGTGAATGATAGTGACACCAACCCCTTCGCGGGCAACAGTGTTATTATAAATTACACCATTACTCCCAGCGATACCACCGATAAGCTTACCTGGGTGATTACAGAAGGCAGCGACTTTGCTACTATGGCAGGTAACGTTCTGGTTGTAAGCAAAACAGCGCCCGACAACGCAGTAATCAAGGTAAAGGCAGTTGTTGGAAACGAAGAGAGTAATGAGCTTTCATTCACAGTCAGACCTAGTGTCGAGATAATTCCTGTTGAGAGCATCACAATATCTACCGATGACGACTCTGGAAACGTTCTTGCAGGCACCAGTGTTGTTATCAACAAGGTAATCAATCCCGACAACGCAACAGACGAGGTTTCGTGGGTAATTACCGAAGGCGTAAGCTATGCCACCGTTTCGGGCGACGTGCTTGTAATAAGCAAAAACGCCAAGGCGGGCACTGTAATCAAGATCAAGGCTGTCGCAGGAGACAAGGAAAGTAACGAGCTTATGTTCACTGTTCAGGCATCTCAAGAGGAGATAAATGCCTCTCGATTCTACATTGATCTTTCTGCAGAGAGCTTCAGAATTGACAAAAAGGGTACTGCAGCGATCCCCACGCTTATTGCCAAGGTATATAACTATAACTATGATGAAGTATCCGGCAAGCAGCTTGAATTCAGCGTAATTGAAGGCGCGCAGTATCTGGGTATCACCTCCACCGGAGATAGCTGCACGTTCCAGATCCTTGGTCATGGTACAGCAGTTGTTCAGGTAAAGATCGCAGGAACGGATATTGTTGAAACCGCAACGGTAGACGTAATAGTTCCCCCTGATTCTATCGTTCTTCCCGAAGTGTTCCTTGAAAGAAACAATATCGAATACTCCTTCTCTATGATTGATCATACGATCACGGGTACGAATGGAAACGTCGTTAATGTTGCAGGCGAGGCTAAACTGCCCTTTGCTCCTTCGGTTAGCGGAACGGGACTTGTATGTCAGGATATGGTGTTCAATTTCGCTCACGAAAGCGGTGCGACAGGCGACGAAGTAGCCGTTTACGATCAGGAAACGAAATCGATAATATTCAAACAGACAGGCAAGGTAACGGTAACGGTAAGCTCCGCTTCGGGAAGTAAGATCGAAGCTACTACATCCTATACCTTCAACATCAACGACGGTTACAACGTAAATACCTTTGAAGAGCTTTGGCTGGTGGTTAGAAATAGCCAATATCAGGGACAGCAGATAAACTTTGTCGTTCTCGAAAAGCCTGATGGTAGCGCAAATAATTACGAGTACGGCTACGACCTTGTTCCTTTGGTTGCCTTGAAGCCTCAGAAGGATCAGACTGTTGACGAGATCCTCCGCGGTCCCGATGAAGTGCCTGCTATGACTAGCAATCGTATCCAGGCGGTCAACAAGAGCCTTTACATCAACGGAAACAATCATAAGATCGACGTTTCCCAGATGCGTATATTCACTATGGCCGAGTACGATGCTTACTGTGAGGAGTACGGAGTAACAGAAAAAATATACAATGTCAGCTCCTTGCTTAGCGCAGAGCCTTGGAACCTCGGCGGCGACGTAGATGCGGGAACCAACAATAATAAGACTTACAGTGTAAATCTTTATAACGTTGAGACAAAAGGCAATCAGCCTATTGACTACGATCCTACGCTTTATAGATACGAGAATAGCACAGAAATGAATATTGGCTGTTACACGCATGGTATCAGCATCGGTTCTCGCGGCTATGATTGTCACTACTATATTGACGCTAACAATCTTACCTCCTCTGCATTCTATGCGGGCATGAACTTCGTTGGAATAGTAGGCAACGGAAAGGTTTCCAACGCGTATGCGTATAACTGCTTCTCTACAGGTATATTCTCGCGCTCCAACATTATCACCTTTGAAAACCTCAAGTTTGGTGCTTGCGGTGCTGCCGGATTGGAGCTTGCTCCCGAGGAATGTAACGAGGCGGGACTTAACGATAACGAGGTTCAGCAGGTAACCTTCCTTGGTAAAATCGAGGCATCCTTCCTTAACGATGGAACTACCCAGTATTTCCAGAATTATAAATTGGACGGAACAACAACCGTTCCTATGATAATCAACGGTAACGTGGCGGGAATCGTCGAGGCTGGAAAGCAGTACGGCAGCGAAGCGGCAGGTAAGAAAGTAGTAGAGCACATTCAGAATTCGAATGGACAGTTTATATTTGTTTCTCTGATATTCAACAATCTGTCTACTTTGGAAGCCAATAACAGTATCGTACACTATCCCGATTATCAGAAGGGTGGTATTATAACTGTTGAGCAGCTTCTTACAAACGTTCTCACTACAGGTGAAATTGATACTACTCACCAGTTTATCGAGATGCCCATTCAGGTCCCCGGAATGGGAACTGTTGGAAAGGCTTTGTTCTATAACCAGTATTATCAGCAATAATATAACAGGAGAAACCACTTAATTAAAGGAACAATAGCTCCGACATAGGTCCATTAAAAAGGACAAGTGAAAAACCTCCTATGGCAGAATGCAATAATCTGCCATAGGAGGAATTTTTGTTATTTAACATTCAATGGCAACAAATCATCAGATGCTGCTTGTAAGCTATTAGCTTATCTGCGTGATCACAAGATGCGCGGATACGGGGCGAGTTCCACCTGCAAGAGGAGTGATGGTAAGCGCGGAAGCATTGCCTGCAGGATTTCGGACGGTGAGAATCGAGTTTATTGCCGTGGTCGTCAGCACAGCCATACCCACGATCTGTGATGTTCCCGTGGCGCGACCCGCGACGGTATAATCAAGATCTTGACCGTTTAAGGTCAAAATCAACTGTCCCGCCTCGGTGACGCTAACCTGGAACAATATCTGATACGTGCCGATAGGACCGAGATTGAAGGACGACGGACCGAGACGGCCGATATTTGTGTTGGCGATCGGACCGTTTTGTGGGAAGCTGACGTCGGTGCCGGGAGCCACCGTTGCCGAATTGTCAGGCGGCATTAAAGCGTAAAAGTCAGCATAACCCAGTACCCCTCCGGGAATTCCCTGAGGACCTTGCGCGCCGGTATCACCTACAGGACCCTGAGGGCCTACAGGACCTTGTGGTCCTTGTGGACCTGTTGCGCCCGTTGGACCTTGCGGACCTATGGGACCGGCATCACCTTGAGGCCCCTGGGGACCTTGCGGACCTTGTGGGCCTGTGGGTCCGGTTGCGCCTACGGGACCCTGAGGACCGACAGGACCGATATCTCCTGCGGGCCCCTGTGGTCCGATTGGGCCTTGAGGACCTGTAGCACCCATAGCGCCTTGTGGACCTGTAGGACCTGTCGGACCAACTTCGCCCTGCGGGCCTTGAGGACCGATTGGACCAGTTTCGCCTATGGGACCCTGCGGTCCTTGAGCGCCTGTATCTCCTGCGGGACCCTGCGGACCGATTGGACCTTGAGGACCTGCAGGACCGGGTTCACCTGCGGGGCCTTGAGGTCCTGCAGGGCCGACGTTACCTGTAGGACCTTGTGCACCCGTAGGGCCCTGCGGACCTTGTGCACCCGTCTCACCTATAGGACCCTGCGGACCTGCAGGACCTGTATCGCCCTGTGGTCCTTGAGCGCCGATGGGACCTTGCGGACCTTGAGCTCCGGCAGGTCCCTGTGGACCGGGTAATCCTGTTTCGCCTCTTTGGCCTTGTGGGCCGCGCGGACCTACAGGACCAATAGGTCCTTGAGCGCCCGTAGCACCTCTGGGTCCTTCTGGACCCTGCGGACCAATAGGACCTCTTGGACCTTCTGGCCCCTGTGGCCCCTCGGGACCGGGTGGACAAACTACGCATGGATTTTTATCTTTATCGTGACAATCGTCACAGTCATCGCAGCAAGACTGACGATCACAGCAATTATTTTGACTTTCGCTGTGGCAGCTGTTGCAATATCGGTCGCCTGTACTTCTCATAAACGAATTTTTTCTGTTCATAAAATCCTCCTTTGTAATTTTTGGTGAATCACCATTACATTATATGTCGTTTTTTGACGAACAGATACTAATGGGATATCGAAGAACGTGTACGCCAAGACACGAGAGGAATGCGAGGAAAAGCTCGCAGAGCTGATAAAACCATGAAAGCGGAAATCGCGGAGATGAAAAAGGTAGCTAATGCCTAAACGAAAGAAGGGCTGACGAAAATAATCGTCAGCCCTCAAAAATTGCGTCGGTGGAAGCAAAGAAAAGCTCAAATGTTGCGTTTTCCCAAATATCCTCTTAAAAATATGATTTGTTTGAAGAAACGTGCTATATTATCTAAATAGAAGGATGGGGAGGATTATTGAAGCTAAAATATTTGAGATCATCAAAGATGCCATAGGAGTCCACACGTTATCAGTCTTTTGATAGGACCAGCATGCAATCAGATGAATGGGTAAATGGACAATATAACCGCTCAGCACGAATACGACGTCGCCGCGCCAGAGGATGTCTATGACAGGTGGAATCAGAGTGATAACAGCTATACACAGATAGGCACACCAGGGCTTTCTGGTACATATCGGTGCAAATCCAAAACAGTAAAACAAAGCACAGATGCTTATGGGCGCAAAAATCGATAAGGCAATGCTGCCGAAGATCGGCTCGAGCTCAATCACAAAAAGGGGAGAGTGGCTTACAGACATTTCTACTGTCGGAAGGTATTGTAGCAGATAGTGGGTGTTGAAGCCCAAAAAGGAAAGAGTTTCCATAAAAATCAGCTCCGTTCCCGCGATCAGTCCCACAGTTAGCGCTATGTGCTTTAGATAATAACGCACATCGGTTGTTACCATGAACCAATCTTCCTTTAAATAGCTAAATATAACCCACAGCAGGAGAATACCGTTGGCTATGTGGTAAACGATCTCCAACCACACGCTGCGTTCCCATTGTTCCCAAAGACCGAGCCCCAAAATAGGCATAGACATGGGGAGTAGCACAAACACCCAAAGCCAGCAGGGAAGAAGAGCGATAATTTTGGTCTTGTTCGGTTCACTGTACATTGGCGGAAATACTTTCATCAGTAGCTATTCTCCTTTCTGAAATAAAAAGCCGCAGAGGTTCCCCTGCGGCTCTGTTTGCGGTCAAAGCCGCTAATTTTGGTCGAAGTGACTTGCAATGGCAGGCCATTGCGGACTCAGAACCCATACACTCGCGCAAGCGCTCGGTGGCAGATTCTTGTCTATCGCCGCTTGAACGATAAATACCTCGAGGGCAAAAGCCCTCGGGGTATTTATGGTCGAAGTGACAGGACTCGAACCTGCAGCATCTAGCTCCCAAACGCAAAAGCATCGGTTTTTTGCCTCTTTTTGCGTGCTTTTCCGTGCTTTTTCGTCCGAAACCCGTGCTTTTTCGTGCCGCAAAGTCCATAAATCCCACGTAGTCCAGACCTGTAAATGGTCAAGATTGTGGTCAGACCTCAAATCGAATATCACTCGCCCCACCTCGCACGAGCCGCAAGCTCCAGCCCGAGGTGGCTTTTTTGCTGTAACCATTATAGCATAAAAGAGAGGATTTTTCAAGTGGCTCACGGATCAAAAATTGCGACGCTGTAATCAAAGATTCAGGCCGAGCGAGTTGCAGGCTCACGATTCAAAAATACCTAATCACGATTTACCTAATCACGATTTACCAAATCGTACTTGACTAAAATGAAAATACGTGCTGCAAGTCGGAGGCCAAGCGGTCTTAGGAAGACAATACTCAGGAACAACTCCTTGG
>JAZSGD010000097.1:0-3458 GCA_045532555.1 Eubacteriales bacterium
TGCTCTTGGTCATACCGAAGTAATTGACGCGGCGGTTGCACCCACTTGTACCGAAAGCGGTCTTACAGGTGGAAAACATTGCTCGGTTTGTAAAACAGTTCTCATAGCACAGACCCCCGTCGGTGCTCTTGGTCATACCGAAGTAATTGACGCGGCGGTTGCGCCCACTTGTACTGAAAGTGGGCTCACAGGGGGAAAACATTGCTCGGTTTGTAAAACAGTTCTCATAGCACAGACCCCCGTCGGTGCTCTTGGTCATACCGAAGTAATTGACGCGGCGGTTGCGCCCACTTGTACCGAAACAGGTCTCACAGGTGGAAAACATTGTTCGGTTTGTGATGAGGTAATCGTTGAACAACAAATAATAGATGAGCTACCCCATAATTACATAATAGAAACAATAGTTGAAGAAGCGACCTGCTTGAGCAACGGCATCAAACAGCTTTCTTGCGACGATTGTTCCGCTTATATTACACAAGAATACGCGCTTGAAAAGCTTTCAGCAACAGATATTTACTCCTGTGCTCTAGAATATGTGGGCGAAATAATTACCTATGACAAAAATGGCAATGTATCGATTGGTACGGGATTTGTTTATTCAAACGACGGAAAAATAATAACTAATTATCACGTAATTGACGGGGCTTATTCTGCGCAGATTACTATCAATGGAGTAGTTTACCGAATTTCACAGGTTTTAGCTTATGATGAGAGTATCGATCTTGCTGTATTAAAGGTTGACGCGGAGTTTGACAATTATGCAAATATTTGCAAAAATGCAATCGCAGTAGGAAGTACTGTATATGCTATCGGTTCTTCAAAAGGCATGACCAATACTTTCTCGCAAGGAATCGTCACATATTACGATCGTGTAGTTGACGGTGTAAGGCATATTCAGCATGATGCGTCGATAACTAATGGCAATTCGGGAGGCCCATTAATTAATGAGTATGGCGAAGTAATTGCAATAAATACTTGGGGCATCAGGGATTCTCAAAATCTCAATTTTGCTGTTTTCACGGCGGAATTAGATAATCTGGTCTTTGGCACTCCAATGACGATGGCGGAGTTCTATCAAGCAAATTTCAATCCTTATGAAATGTTAAAAGAATGGGTGATAGATAATTATAATTATGAAGGAGATAGCTGGATTGAATTTTTGTATCAAGAATCCGATGAAAAGTATAGTGTGTTTTCTATTACATATTTTTATGACTCTGATCGATTGTCAATAATTTGGTATTATGTGTTTGATAATAACGACAAGAGATATATGGGCATAACTTTATCTGATGATCCTACAAAATGTAGGTATTATGCAACTTATACGGATGGCGACTATGCATCTGAGAAAAATGTGACTATGGGATATATTGATGCCACAAGTTTTAACCCATATTCTTCATTATCTTACTTTTCTTATGAAGGAAATTACTGGACTGAAAGTTCTGTTATGAATACATATCAAGAGGCCGCAGTAATTGTTGTTGATTGGTTTGATTGGGCTTTGTATTATTACGACATAGGATTAACCATAGAAGATTTTGGCTTCACTTCTTTTAACTAAATGAAATAAAACCCATTTTCCTCTTATGAAAGTTCTTGAAAAGGGGAGCGCGAGGGGGAAAACTTCTTTTAAGAAGTTTTCCCCCTCTCATCTTCATTCATATTAACTAATTATATCCCCCTGAACTTCAAACATACGCTCGGCGGCTTGGCGCAGGGGAGCGTGGTTTTGGAGGTTGGGGTCGGTTTTAAGGTATTCGTGGGCTTCAGAGAAGGCGGTAGTCATAAGCTCACTATCCTCACACATATCGGCGATATTGAAGCTGAGCGTTCCGCTTTGTCTGATCGAGGCGTTGCCCGAAAGGGCAAGGAAGTCGCCCGGACCGCGCAATTTGAGGTCCTGCTCGGCGATCTCGAAGCCGTTGTAGGAGTTGCACATAGTCTGTAGTCTCTGCTTGGCGGTCTCGCCGAGGCGACCGCCCGTACCGTTGACCAGAACGCAGTAGGACTTTCTTTGTCCGCGTCCGACTCGGCCGCGCAGTTGGTGAAGCTGGGAAAGACCGAAGCGTTCGGCATTCTCGACGATCATAAGGCAGGCGCTGGGCACGTTGACTCCGACCTCGATGACGGTCGTGGAGACCAAGATCTGCACCTCGCCCGAGGCGAAGCGGCGCATCACGTTATCCTTGTCTGCCGTTTTCATTTTGCCGTGGACGAATGCGATATTATAGCCCTGCAGGCGCTCGGAGAGCTCCTCGGCATACTGAACCGCCGCTTTCAATGGCGGTTTTTCGTTTCTCTGTAGCTCCTCGCCGTATATGGCGATCTCGGAGAGGTCGATCTCGCCCTCCTCGAGCTCGGTCTCCTCGACCGCGGGGCAGACGACGTAGACTTGACCGCCTGCATCGACGTTCTTGCGAATAAAGGCATCGAGGCGGGGACGGTAGCTTTCGTCGACGAGAAAGGTGTCAACTCTTTGACGTCCCGGGGGCATCTCGTCGATCTTGGACATGGCGAGGTCGCCGTACATTACGAGCGCCAGCGATCTCGGGATCGGAGTCGCGCTCATAACGAGAACATGGGTGTGTTTGTTCTTTTCGGAGAGCAGGGCACGCTGATTTACGCCGAAGCGGTGCTGCTCGTCGGTTATGACGAGTCCCGGATTAATAAATTCCGCGCCTTCGGAGAGGAGCGCTTGCGTACCGATGACGATATCAAGGCGCTCGTCGGGGCTCTCCGATTTCATAGCCGCGTGGATCTTTCTCTTGGTTGCCGCGGTGCAAGAGCCCGTGAGGAGCGCGCAACGTATCCCCAGAGCCTCGAAAATTGCGCAGAGGTCGTTATAATGCTGAGTTGCCAATATCTCCGTGGGCGCCATTAAAGCGGCTTGGTAGCCGTTTTTGACGGCTATATACATGGCAGCCGTGGCGTAGATCGTTTTGCCGCAGCCGACGTCGCCGATGACTATACGGCTCATCTGCTCGCCCTTGCTCATATCGTGTGCGATGTCCGCAATCGTTCTTTCCTGCGCGCCCGTCAGCTTATAGGGAAGCCGCGCGAGCAGGGGAGAGATGTCGGTATCCTTGCAGGCGGGGGCGGAGAGTCGTTGGATCTTCCTGCCCGAGAGCGCAAGGCCTGTGGCGAAAAGGAAAAATTCGTCGAATATCAGTCTTTTTTTTGCGATCGCGAGCGCTGCATAGCTTTCGGGGAAATGTATCTGACGGAGGGCGTAATATATCGTGCAGAGCTTATTTCGCTCGCGGATCTCCTCGGGGAGAGGGTCGGGCATTGCTTGGCTTGCAAGCTCGAGCGCGTCGGCGACGTTTTGCGAGATCTGCTTTTGCGTCAGCCCCTCGGAGAGCCTATAGACCGAGAAAAAGGGAGGGGGCGGCAGTTCCTCAACCCATGGGTCAGCCGCGGGGGGGGTCATAGAGTAGCGGGTTTTTACTCTT
>JAZSGD010000078.1:0-2709 GCA_045532555.1 Eubacteriales bacterium
CGGTTTTCTGAGGAGCTTTTCTTGTTTATGAACTCTACAAACTCGCGAGTCTTGGTACGTGCATAGTAAGTGATTCGGCGAATCTCTTCCAGAATGATTTCATCAAGGGCAACTTCACGGATTCGATGTGCGGTACATAGCTGTTCTCCAATGTGTTTACGGTATCGGCTGCAGATGAAGTTGTAATCGCTCGGTTTGATGGATTTTCCACGAACAAAGTACAACTTTGACCCGCAGTCGGCACAGTACAGAAGACCGCTGTATTTGTCGATCTCGCCCATATTGTTTCGGCGGCGTTTTCCTTCCCGAACCTTTTGAACCGCATCCCACGTTTCCTGATCGATTATCGCTTCGTGGGTGTTCTCGAATCGGTATTGCTCATTCTTCGGTACTTCGATGGTTCGTTTATCCTTGTACGATACAACTCGTGTTTTACAGTTAACTGTATGCCCGAGATATACTTCGTTGCATAAGATATCAGACAGCGTTTGCGAAGTCCACTTATACGGTGTATCCGTATCTGTGAAGGCTCCGTATACTCCGTTTGTTAAATAACGGTACATCGTTGGTTTTAAAACACGTTCTGATTTGAGTACATTACCGATATTGGTCGGCCCCATTCCTTGTGCACAGAGTTCAAATATCCTTCTCACGATCGGAGCTGTTTCTTCATCAATCAGAAGATGACCTTTTACGTCGGGATCTTTCTTGTAGCCATACGGGATCTGTGTGCTGACACGCTCGCCGCGTTCGGCTT
Source organism: Eubacteriales bacterium (assembly GCA_045532555.1). GTDB lineage: Bacteria > Bacillota > Clostridia > Oscillospirales > CAG-272 > SVTX01. The sequence goes on from JAZSGD010000078.1 coordinate 758, forward strand.
TGGCTTTCACAACGGCGCGGATCTTTTTGCTCGTATCTCTTGCGAACCATTCGTTGAAGAGGTTCTTGAATGGTGCGAACTCGTTGCCCTCGCTGAATAGCGAATCGTAATTGTCGTTGACGGCGATATACCGCACATTCCATCTCGGGAACAGCATCTCGGTATAGTTACCGACTTCGATATAGTTTCTGCCGAGACGGGAGAGGTCTTTGGTGATCAGCGTGGCTACCTTTCCTTGCTCCATCATTTCAAGAAGTCTTTGAAAGTCCGGTCGGTTAAAGCTGACGCCTGAGTAGCCGTCGTCTACGAAGATTTGGATGTTTTCAAAGCCGTTGTCTTTGGCGTATTTTTCAAGGATAGCTCTCTGATTCTGTATACTGTTGCTGTCGCCCTTGTTCTCATCTTCCTGAGAGAGTCTGCAATATAATGCTGTAATTTTTTCTGTTTGGTTTGACATATCATTTTACCTCCTTTGTCATGTCAAACCGATTGAGAGTGCAGGGGTGCAGTTATGGATTCTGCACCATCAGGATACTCCCAATCGGTTTCAATGTCCAGCGAGAATCGGGAAGTTTTAAGAAACTTTATCAATTTCTTTTTCCATGAGCCGCTTCAACGCTTCGTCGCTGTCTTTTGTGTCTATATCGAAAATAGAATTGACCTTGTACTTCATCCCGCCGATCACATACTCGGTGGTGGAAGTCAAGGTCATATCTTTCAGTTCATAGAGTTGTCTTCTTCGGATGCTTGTGGCAACATCCTTTTCGTAATCGTTTCCGAATGGGATACGGAAGTCAATTTCATTTTCATGAATCACTTTTTTCTTCATTCAATTCCTCCGTTCTTTACATATACATTCCATAGCCCAAGCCGTTTGCCTGCTCGTACTCTTCATTGGTACAGTAGCAGACAGACGCCTGAGGGGATATCTTGCGTCCGAGTATTTCTTCGAGACGCTCTTTTTCTTCCCAGTCCATTTCGGTGAGCTGTCTTGGCGTGTAGGCTTCTCTTGGCGGTACGGCAGATAGAACGTCGCCGATTATTCGGATCAGTCCTGTTGTTACCGTCATATTCATATCCTCATCGTGTTCGGGTGTTTTGTAGCTCCGATACATTTCTGCCATCGCTCCGTTGCATCCACCCATAGCAAAATACAGCTCAATGTTGGCTTTGAGAAACCGTTCGTCGAAGAGCTTATTGTCACGGCAGGTATATCCTTCGGGTGTGGTAAAGGTCATATACTTGTAATCCGAATACCACTTGACGCTGTATCCGTGACGCTCCATACATTCGATGAAAGCCTCGGGGGAGGGACTGCACTCAAGCGCCCAATCCAGAAATGCACACAGACGCTTTTTCCATTTGGGATATCTTCCGTAGGTGCATTTCTCTTCGGTAACCGAGAGTCCTCGCTCACGGCACAGCTTGTTGGAGTACTCCTTTACCTTCAGCATATCGTCTCTTGACTGATGAAACTTCTTTCCGTTTTCGAAGTTCACCGAATTGAAAACGATGTGATTGTGAATATGCGCCTCGTTGATGTGCGTCGACACCACCGCCTGATAGGCGCCGAAGTACATAGCAAGCTCCATACCGATCTCGTGAGCAAGCTCGGGCGTAACGTTTTCTTCGGGAGCGAAGGACTGTATTACGTGGTAGTACTGTCTGCCGTCCTCCTTTCCGAAGCGCTCTTTGACAAACAGAAACTCTTCGTGTGCCGACTCGGGTGTGCAGTTGATGCCGTCGATCAGATCCCGATCGGTTGCTTCGGGACGGGTGATATACGGAAAGATATTGTTCATCGGACAGCTCGAGGTAATGAATTTAACGATTGCCATATCTTTTTCAGCTCCTCTCTTGTTTCGTTCAGGTCTACGGCGAGACCATTCTGGCGTTGACGGCGCGGGTAATCTGATTGAGGTTGTTACCGATACGCCGCAGCTCGTCGGCAA
>JAZSGD010000100.1:0-1512 GCA_045532555.1 Eubacteriales bacterium
GGCAACAGGAACAGGTAAAACCCGTACCGTTCTCGGACTGATTTACAAGATGCTTGAATCCAAGCGTTTCAGACGAATTCTGTTCCTTGTTGACCGTGTTTCTCTTGGTGAGCAGACAATGGACACTTTCAAGGATGTTAAGCTCAAAGAGCTTATGACTCTTGATCAAATCTATGAGCTGAAGGCCATTGACGATAACGATATCAACCTCGAAACCAAGGTTAGCGTATCGACCGTGCAAGGTCTGCTCAAGCGCACTGTTTTTTCCGACACTCCCGATTTGATGCCCGGCGCCTTCGACTTGATTATTGTTGACGAGGCACATAGAGGATACATTCTCGACAGAGAGATGACCGAGGAAGAAATCCTCTATGATAACCAAGAGGATTATATGAGCAAATACAAGCAGGTTATCGAGTATTTCGATGCTGTAAAGATTGCTCTGACCGCTACTCCTGCACTTCACACCACACAGATTTTCGGCGAACCCGTGTTTACATACAGCTACCGCGAAGCAGTTATCGACGGTTGGCTCGTTGATCACGATCCGCCCTATATCATCAATACTGACTTCATTCAGAACAAGGCAAAATTTGCAAAGGGCGAAACATTGGCACAATTCGATCCCAATACAAACGAGCTTTTGAATGGCGCAGTTCTTGAGGACGAGCTGGATTTTGATGTTTCGGAGTTCAACAGAAAGATTGTCCTTCCCGATAACACCCGTAAGGTTCTTGAAGAAATATCATCTTATCTCAACCCCGAAAGCGGCGAGAAAACCTTGATTTTCGCTGTAAACGATGCTCACGCGGACACGATTGTGGATATGCTTCGTGATATCTACAAAGAATACGGTATCTCGTATGAAGCTATTATGAAAATTACGGGCAAAACCGCCGGAGGCAACAAAAAGAAGGTATTGCAGGTCATCAAGCAATTTAAGAACAATCAGTATCCCAACATTGCCGTTACGGTCGACCTTTTGACCACAGGTATTGATGTGCCTGCAATTTGTAACCTTGTATTCATGCGTAAGATTAACAGCCGTATTCTGTTTGAGCAGATGCTCGGTCGTGCAACCCGTCTTTGCCCCGAAATTGGAAAGACCCATTTCAACATCTTCGATGCTGTTAGAGTATATGAGGATTTGGACTCTACTTCGGGTATGAAATCGGTATCGGTCAGCAAGACGATGCCCGAGCTTCTCGAAGATCTGTTCCGTCCGAGTGATACGAGCAAACAGCCTATCAAGGATCGTATCTTGGCGCGTTTACAAAGAAAGAACAATCACCTCACGACAGAACAGAAATACGAAGTTTTCGAAAGTTTGAACGGTAGCGACCTCAAAGCTTATGTCAAGGAGCTCAAAACCTATACCGAAGAAGCCTTTATCGAGAGATGCCATAAGGACATCGATTTTCTCCTTTGGGTAGATAACCTCAAGGGCAAGAAGCGCGGTCACTACTATTCCGATAAAGAAGATACACTTCTCGAAACAACTCGCGGTTATGG
>JAZSGD010000081.1:0-2813 GCA_045532555.1 Eubacteriales bacterium
ATTCTCCCCGGCCAGTTCAATGAGCGCTTCAAAATCCTCCGTACCCAAGCGAGAAGAAAACATATCTCTCGCGCGGTCGGGCAGATTGTGCGCCTCGTCCACGAGGAAAATATATCTTCCGCGCTCGCCGCCGTCGTCAAAATACCTCTTGAGATAAACGGTGGGCGAGAAAACGTAGTTGTAGTCGCAAATAATAACGTCGCAAAGCTCCGAAAGATCAAGGGAAAATTCGTAAGGGCAGATCCCCCTCTCGATAGCAAACGCCTTGATAGCCGCGCTGTCAAATTCACTGCCCGACGAGAGCATCTCCTCAAGCGCCGCGCCCGATCTGTCGTAATACCCCTTGGCGTAAGGACAAAGCTCGGGATTGCAGTTCGACGACAAGCGCCCCGCGCGAAGCTTCGCCGCGTGATTGGCGCACATGACCTCGCGGGACGAAAGCACGCACCCCTTAATCCTCGCGCCGCCCTCGTTGAGCTTACCGACCGCCGAGAAAGCCTCACGGCGAATGCTTGCCTTGGCTGTCAGATAAAAGACCTTGTCAGCAAGACCCTCGCCCATCCGCCTGATCGACGGATAAAGCGTCGAGATCGTCTTGCCTATGCCCGTAGGTGCCTGACAGAAAAGTCGGTTTCCCTGCTTTATGTCGCGGTAGCACTCCTTTATCATCTCGGCTTGACTGTCACGGAGCGACCCGTACGGAAACCGCGCACCTGCCGCCGCAGGCATTCGCTCTCTTGCCCTCTCTCGCAAAAACCGTGCGCGCCAAAGGACAGCGGACAAAAGCTGAGTGTAAAACGCACGAAGTTCATCGACCGTCACGTATTTTTCGTTATATTCGATCTCGCCGTCGTCAACGTTGTAGTAAATTATCCTCGCGTTGACTCCCTCAAGCTCCTTCGTCTTGCACAAAAAGTAAGCGTAGCAGTAAAGCTGAGCTGTGTGCAAACGATCTACCACCCTGCTCGCAAATTGCTGCTCTCCCACGGTCTTTATCTCGTCGACCGTGTAGTTTCCGTTACGACATATTATTCCGTCGGCACGACCCTTGACATAAAAGTAGACCTCGTCAAGCTTGCTCGTGTTGCGCAGATCGACCTCGCTGTGATATAAAGCGCCAAAGGAGGTCTGAAGCTTCTGATGGATCCTCGTGCCCTCAAAGGCACGCTCGCGGCGGCTCGAAGCAGGGCGACGGCAATCGATATCACCACGCAAAAGCGCCATTTCGCATAGCTCGCGCACCGACATCTCTATATGATCTCTTTCAATATCGTATCTCATCGTCGCCCTCCTTTCCCTAAGTTCAACATACCTGCGTAAAATATAATAATACCATATACTATTATAGCATCTAAAAAATCTGTTGTCAATCACCTCACCCCCAAAAATCCCCTCAATAGCCTTCTCCAGTGGGAGAATTGCAGACAAGCTGCGGACCGCTTGCGGTGGATGAGGTGTCTCAATAAACACCCAAAGCGCGAGGTCACCCTCGCGCTTTGATCTAAAAAAATAATTATTCCTCGGGAACGTAGTTATAAACTATCGTAGCATCAGTAAGACAAGAATTGCCAGAACCAACACCTATCGCCGCCCATTCTTCCTCGCTTCCCATGTAATAAACAGTCGTTAGACTACTGCAATCATTGAATGCATAATGACCTATGCCCATTACGCTATCGGGTATAGTTATGCTCGTCAAATTACTGCAATTCTCGAATGCGCGCATGCTAATAATCGTTACACCAGAGAGGATAGCTACGCTTGTAATATCATCACGGTCATAGAAAGCATAATTATATATTTTATAATTGTGACCGTTAATATCATCGGGCAAAATAAGTTCGGTATCACTGCCCGTGTATCTCATAAGATAATATGCACTCGCATCATCGTCACAGTAGAATATATATCCGTCTTTCTCTACGAACTTACTTGCCACGCTTTCATCGGTATATACGTTCTTTGCGTAGTATCCAACGCCCCCGTTATTGCTTAAACCTGCAGTTATATTAAGGCTTGAAAGGTTGTATATCTCTATAAGCGTGTAGCAACCATAGAACGCATCGGATCCAATACTCGTAACGCTATCGGGAATAGTTATGCTCGTCAGACTATAGCAATATCCGAACGCCCAATCGCCAATGCTCGTAAGCTGGCTATTTTCTCCGAAAACAACGCTCGTCAGACCACCGCAGCCGTTGAACGCAGAATTACCAATGCTAGTAACACTATCGGGGATAGTTATTCTTTTTAGGTTAGCACAATTTTTAAAAGCGTTTTCGACTATGACAGTTACTTCTTTATCCATATACTCTTTGGGAATTATTATTTCTTCAAGATACTGAGCTGTTCCTGATGCGACCGCATAGGTTCCGTCGGGAAGAGGGTAATACTCAAGACCTTCACTTGCAACAAGTTCTTTCTCAGTGGTTTTCTCCCCACCGTTCGAACCGCTACCGCACGCCGCCAGCAACGGCAAGCATAGTGCAAAAACAAGCACCAATACTAAAAATGATATTTTTTTCATTTACCTTCCCTCCTGAAAATGAAAAATAGAAAATAAAAAGTGCGCAACCGAAGCCACGCACGCAAATGCGTATCTCTTCAATGAACTAATTATACCACCCCTAACCATATTTGTCAACAAACAAAAAACAAATCCACCCCACCCAACAAAATTACCATAAATTTAGGGGTTACAATTTTCCGCGATCCGTATTATAATTATAATAAGAAGACACCCCGAAAGTATTTGTGCCGCCGCGTGCGGCGGAATGGAGATCATACATATGGAATTAATACTTATAAGCAAC
>JAZSGD010000013.1:0-5281 GCA_045532555.1 Eubacteriales bacterium
TGAGGACGACAAAAAGGGAAGAAAGAAAAAATCAAAATGACAAATTTAACTGACAAAAACGCCGAGCTTTTGCTAAGACTGATCGGCAAAGCGGCGCAGACCGAAACGCTCAAAAAAGCGGTCTTTTCAAAGTCGCTTGTATCAGAGGTCAACAAGGCGACGCTCACGCTTAAGGCGATCGGGAACGAAAAAGTCCTTCAGCTTGAGTCCTTCTGCACCGACAACAAGGCAAAGCATAAAAATATAAAATTTGAGGAGCTTGACCTGCTCGCCGAGACGGTCGAGAGCTTTTCGCAGATAAATCTCATTACAACGGTGGGAGATTGCGAATTTAAGCGGTCGAAGTCAGGCAACACCGTCCTGCTCGGCGGCGCAAAGCTCGAAAGAATACTCTTTTCCGAAAATAACGAGACCGTAAAGACCTTCGCGAAGGTCACCGTCGGCTCGAACAATAAAAATAAAAACTATATACTTAAAGGCGACGAGCCCTTTCTCAAGCTGCTTGAGGTCAGCGACAAAAACGGACGCGTTTACGATAAAAAGCAGGCGAAATTCCGTCAGATCAATCGATTTTTAGCGCTGATACGTGACGTTGAGCACGCGCTCCCCGACACCGATCCGCTTCGTATCTGCGACCTCTGCTGCGGCAAGAGCTATCTATCCTTCGCGGTCTATCATTATTTTGCCGTGATCAAGGGAAGACAGGTCAAAATGACGGGTGTCGATCTCAAAAGCGACGTCATCGAGTACTGCTCGTCGGTCGCTAAAACGCTTGGATTTGACGGACTTGAGTTCTTGTGCGGCGACGTGAATCTTTACGACACACCCGACCGCGTAAATATGGTCATTTCGCTCCACGCGTGCGACACGGCGACCGATATCGTTATCGGTAAGGCGATCGAATGGCAAGCGGACGTGCTTTTGTCCACGCCCTGCTGTCATCACGATCTCAACCGCCGACTTAACTGCGAGCAGCTCTCGTTTATCTCCGACTACTCAATGCTTCGCCAGAAGCTTTGCGATGCGGCTACCGACGCTCTGCGACTCAAGCTGCTCGAGGCAAACGGATACGAGACCGCGGCGCTCGAGCTCATCGACCCCGAGGAAACCCCGAAAAATATTATGCTCCGAGGTATCCGTAAGCCGAGCTTCGATCGGAACGGCGAGAAGGCGCAAAGGCTTATGGCAGAATACAACGAGATCTATAGCTTTTTACTCGGAGAGTCAAAATAACCTCTATTTAAGAAAGAAAAAATATGGGACTGTTCAAAAAGATATTTGAAAAGGCAACTAAAAGCAAAAACCCCGACAGCAAACGCTTCAAGTGGGATATGGCAAAGCAGATCTGCGGTCACCACGTAAAATACGTCACCGAGGAGATAAACGGAACCCACGAGGTCATCGGTCGCTCGGGTGCGCTCAATATCCGAGACGACGAGCTCCTCGTTTTCGCCTCCGCAGACGTTCTCATGCGCTGTAAGGTCGAGGAGATGCAGGCTTGGGAGCTGCTCAGCAAGGACGGCGTCGTTATCACCGCCCCCGACCTCGAGCACGACGGCAAAATGCGAACCGTTATCGTCCATTACGTTTATTACAGATAGGGACACGAGGGGACGCGAGGGGACGAGGAGACGCGCCTTGCAACTTTTTTGAAAAAAAGTTGCGCAAAAAACTTCCCCAAGGATAGAAATAGAAAAGACGGTTTGGGTTTTAAAACGGTAGAGAAAAAGCGAAATAATAAACTAACCTATCTCCAAAAGTAAAACGGAAATAATTTCAACTGGCCTAATTGAAAGTTTTTTGCGTCGCTTTTTTTCCAAAAAAGCGACCCGTCGGAGACAGAAGAAAGGAAAACTAACAATGTTTGTAAAAGAGACAACAAAAGGAATGAGAGACATCCTGCCGCGCGAGGCAGAGATAAGAGAATATTTACTTACGAAGATGAAGAAAACGTACGCGTCGTTCGGCTTTTCGCAGATCGAGACGCCGTGCGTTGAGCACATAGAGAATTTGACTAGCAAGCAGGGCGGCGACAACGAGAAGCTGATCTTCAAGATACTCAAGAGGGGAGAGAAGCTGAACGAGGCGGCAGAGGGACTTGACGTAGATGCGCTTGTCGACTCGGGACTTCGCTACGACCTGACTGTGCCGCTGTCGAGATACTACTCGAATAACGCGGCGAATCTGACTCTGCCCTTCAAGGCGATGCAGATCGGCCCCGTATGGAGAGCAGACAGACCGCAGAAGGGCAGATTCCGTCAGTTCGTTCAGTGCGATATAGACATTCTCGGCGACAACTCGAACTCTGCAGAGATCGAGCTGATCACAGCGACCTCAACCTACCTTGAAAGCGTAGGAGTCGGAGGTGTAACTATCGTGATCAACGACCGCAGAATTTTGTCGGCAATGGCAAAGGCAAGCGGCTTTGCAGAGGAGCAGTTCTCGACGGTGTTTATCATTCTTGACAAATACGACAAGATCGGCGAGGCGGGCATCGAGAAGGAGCTGCTTGAGTCGGGCTACGACGCAGAGTGCGTTGCGAAATATATGGAGATCTTCCGCGGAGCTATGGCGGCAGAGGACCGCTTCAGCTATCTTGAGGGAGCGCTTGGTGACGCTATCGAGGGCGGCGTTATTGCAAATCTCAAGGAGATCTGCGAGAGCGTTGCGATAATTTCTGACGGCAGATTCAAGCTTGACTTCGACGTGACTCTCGTGCGCGGTATGGGATACTATACGGGCACGATCTTCGAGATCAAGAGCGAGGATTTCAAGGGCGCGAGCATCGGCGGCGGCGGTCGCTACGATAAGATGATCGGCAATTTCACGGGTCAGAGCACGGCGGCGTGCGGATTTTCGATCGGTTTTGAGAGAATTGTCGCGGCGCTCGTTGAAAAGAATTTTAAGCCCGAGGGCGCGGCAGAGAAGACAGCGATCCTTTATGACAAGAGAATGGGCGCGGCAGATATCGCGCTGATGCAGAAAAAGGCAATGGCGGCGCGCGAAGGCGGCAGAATAGTCCTCGTGCAGAAGATGAATAAGAACGTCGGCTTCCAGAAGCAGAAGCTCGAGGCGGACGGATACTCAAAATTCGTCGATATCCGTTTCCCCGACGAGATGGCAAAGCTTGAGGAAATATAAATTTATGAGCCTTCGCACGCTGAGAACGGTGGCACTCGTTACAGCGGCTTTGTCACTTTTGACTCTGTTCGGCTGTGACGGTGCAAACAACCCCGACGAAACGACGGTTGAAACGACGCTTGAAACGACGGTCGAGTCGACCGCCGAGGAAACTACCGCAGGGAATGAAACCGAGGAGAGAGAAGTGGGACTTGATATCACGAACAAGACCGACCTTGTGAGCATTTGCTACTCGGTCTGGTTTGACGGAATACACGGCTCGGGCGACGAGCCGATCACCGATTTTTATAATATCTCCGAGGTGCTCGCAGGCAGACAGAAATGGGGCGCTGAAGGGCAGTTTCACTATTGGTCAAAGCCCGCGCAGGGCTACTATCGCAGCACCGACAAGACTGCCGCGAGAAATAATATGACGTTGCTTGGCGAGGCTGGCGTTGATTTTATCATACTTGACTACACCAACGCCAACGACGGCTACGTTGAGAACGAGAAAACGGGCGAGCGTTGGGCGTTTGCGCCTCTTCGAACGCTTTGCGAGGTCATCACCGAGATGAGAGCTGAGGGCAAGAGGACTCCTTATATCGTGCTCTGGTGCGGTAAGTCCGACGGACCTCTGATCAATGCCTTCTATGAGAAATTCTACACCGTGGATGAGTGGGCGGATTGCTTCGTCTATTGGGACGGAAAGCCGTTTATGATCACCACGGCGGACACCGAGCTTTTCCCGTGCCCCGAGTTTTTCACGATCCGCAAAATGTGGGGACTGACGAGTGATCATTGTTGGAAATTCTTGAGCGTAAACAACAGAGCTCAGGGCTATTACGTCAAGGACGGCGAGTATGAGCAGATCAGCGTTGCCGTTGCAACGCAGGAGACCTACATGTCGGCACCGACCGCGCACGGACGCGACGGCGGAAGGTTCTTTTATAAACAGTGGAAGAATGCCTTTTCGTTGCACCCCAAGGTCGTGACGGTTACCTGGTGGAACGAATGGGCGGCGCAGAGATTTATAGTGGACGGCGAAACGGCATTCGTCGACAACTACACGCAGGAATACAGCCGCGACATCGAGCCTATGGAGGGCGGTCACGGGGATCAGTATTATCAATGGCTAAAGCAATATATTGCCGCGTATAAGTCGGGCGGGGAATGCCCGAAGCTTTACGTGGAGGAATAAACAAAACGCAAAAAAGGCACAATGGGAATTCCTGTTGTGCCTTTTCCCACGCTGGTGATGTGACTCAGAACATTGTTTTGCGCGACAAATGCAACTAAATTCAAGTCCACTTACGCGCAAAACGAGCAAACGCCCCGCGTTTACGGTGTTCTTCGTCGATAACAAACACTAAAAAAGGATACAGTGGGTTTATCCCACTGTATCCTTTTTTGGAGCTGGTGATGTGACTTGAACACACGACCTGCTGATTACGAATCAGCTGCACTGCCAACTGTGCTACACCAGCGAAGAATGAGCGCGTGTGGCACAAGGAGGTAGTGCGACACCACCGAAGGTGGTAAGACTGCGCAACTGTGCTACACCAGCGAAGAATGAGCGCGTGTGGCACAAGGAGGTAGTGCGACACCACCGAAGGTGGTAAGACTGCGCAACTGTGCTACACCAGCGACTCAAATATTATACCACAATCTTTTCCTTTTTGCAATAGCTTTTTGAAAAATAATTCAAATATTTTTGGAAGCTTTTGAAAGAGGGGTGCGGGGAGAAAAGCTTTTCTCGAAAAGTTTTCTCCCCGCATTCTCTATCAAAAACTAATCATCTCTGAATTCTACCCGAGCCGTCGCCGCCTGCGAGCTTTTCGACCTCAGCAACGGTGACCATATTATAGTCGCCCTCGATGGAGTGCTTGAGTGCGGAAGCCGCAACTGCGAACTCAACTGCGCCCTGGGTGGACTTGCCGTTCATAAGCGAGTAGATAAGACCGCCGCCGAAGGAGTCACCGCCGCCAACGCGGTCGATGATGTGGAGGTCGTACTTCTTGGAGAAGCAGTACTCGTCGTCTGCGACGTTGTAGAGCATAGCCGACCAGCCGTTGTCAAACGCACTGCGGCTCTCGCGGAGCGTGATCGCAACGTACTCAAAGCCAAACTTGTCAGCAAGCTGCTTTGCAACCGACTTGTATCC
>JAZSGD010000218.1:0-4647 GCA_045532555.1 Eubacteriales bacterium
GGTCTGCTTGAGCTTACGCTCTGCCTCGCTCTTTTTGTGTCTGAATTTCGCAATTCCCGAAGCGTCCTCGAAGATGTCTCTTCGCTCCTCGCTCTTTTTGGAAACCATATCGGCGATTCGTCCCTGACCGATGATCGAATAACCGTCGCGTCCGATACCCGTATTCAAAAAGAGCTCGTAAATGTCACGCAGTCTTACTGCGCGGCGGTTTATGTAATATTCACTTTCTCCTGCTCGGAAATATCGTCTGGTGACGGTCACCTCGTCGTAGGGGCACTCGAGCCTTGTTCCTACGGTGTTGTCAAAGGTCACGGATACCTCGGCATAGCCCATCGGCTTACGGCTGTCCGCACCGCCGAAGATAACGTCCTCCATCTTGGTGCCTCGGAGAGTTTTTGAGGAGATCTCACCGAGTACCCAACGCATAGCGTCGGCTATATTCGATTTTCCGCTTCCGTTAGGTCCTACGATGACCGTAACGCCCGTTCCAAAATCCTCGCTCGACGAGTCGAAAACCAGCTTCGTCTTATCGGGGAAGGATTTGAATCCCTGCATTTCTATTGACTTAAGATACAAAATATACCTCCGTCTGTTTTATTCTGTCAGTGCCAGCGTGATGCTTGGCACGTTTTTTTCTCTGATCGTGATTTTTTTGGGTTTAAATTCCTCAAAAAGTCGCTTTTTGTTTCGGCTGTTCTGACCGATCGATTTTGAAAGCTCGCCTATCGGGACGGTAAATTCAAGCGTTTTTCCCGAAAGGTCTTTGCCGTTTGTCAGGGTCAGCACAAGTTCGCGCATAATATCGTAGCAAAGCTCTCCCTCGACCAGCTCTCCGAGAGCCGCGTGGTTCGCGCCGCCCTTTACCTGCGTTTCGTCACTGAGGTTGTCCGACGCGCAAAGCCCGATGCGAATACACTCGACGTCGTGCTCCTTGAACACCTTTAAGACCTCTTTTGAGCGAAATATGGCATCGTCAAGCTCGAGCATATTGTATTCGCCTCTGTCAGCCATATTCGCAAGCTCGGTGTCAAAAAACGTGACGGTGGGGTAAATTCTTGCCCCGCTTGCACCAAGATCGCATATTTTTTTCGCGGTCGCAATCTCTTTTTCGAGAGTTGAGCCAGGCAGACCTATCATCATCTGTCCGATGAGCTCGTAACCCGCGCTCTTTATCATTTTACATGCGTCCTCGGCTTGCTTTGCCGTATGTCCTCGGTTTGAAAGCTTCAAGACCTCGTCGTCCATGCTTTGAAGTCCAAGCTCGACGGTTTTGACCGAATAATTCCGCAAAATGCTCATTATCTCGTCGTTTATATAATCGGGGCGGGTCGACATACGGATCCCGCTGATCTTCGCTCTGCCGTCGTCTTCTCTTTTGACGTATCTCTCGGCAAGATCGAGCAGATATATCATCAATTCGCGATCAATTCCCGTGAACGAGCCGCCGAAATATGCAATTTCGACCTCGGCGGTCGGGTCAAGCGTATCAAGCGCCGCTTCGATCTCCCCTATCACAGCCTCACGGTCGAATCTTTGCTTTCCCGAGATCGAGCGCTGATTACAAAACACGCACATATTCGGGCATCCGAGGTGAGGAATAAAGATAGGGATATTTTTACGCTTAGTTTTCATTTTCGTTCGGGATAACGCTGAAGAGCTTAAGTGCCTCCATAGCAGCATTTTGCTCGGCTTCTCTCTTGCTTCTGCCCTCTCCGCGACCGATAACGTTAGAATTAAGATGTGCCTCTACGCGAAAAGTCTTCATGTGGTCGGGGCCACTCTGACCGACGACAATATATTCGAGGAAATCGCCCTCTGCTTGCTGAACAAACTGCTGAAGCAAACTCTTGGGGTCGCCGCCAAAGCCCTTGCTCTTTCCGATGTTTTCTATCTCGGCGCAGATGAAAGGAAGCAGAAATTTCTTGACGGTCTCCATTCCGCGCTCGCCTGCGTCTATATATATTGCCGCAAGCAGCGCCTCGAACGCGTCTGCAAGTATGCTCTTACGGCTTCTTCCGTTGTTTTTTTCTTCTCCTATTCCGAGAAGCAGATATTTTCCAAGCTCTATCTTCTCCGAATATCCTGCAAGTGCTCTTTCGCAGACCACCTCGGCTCTCATTCTGGTCAGCTCTCCCTCGGGGCAGTCCTCAAACTTGCCGAAAAGGTAGTTGCTCGTGATAAGCGAGAGCACGCTGTCGCCGAGAAATTCAAGCCTCTCGTTGCAATACAGGTGATGATTTTTCAAGCCCGACTCGTTAGAATACGACGAGTGGGTCAGTGCACGCTCAAGCAGGCTTCTGTTTTTAAATTTATAGCCTATCCTCTCTTCGAGGTGGGCGCGATTGGGGCGGTCGTTCATCATAACCTCTCCTGTTTTCTTATTTTTTGATTGACAAACAAATAATTACTCTGCCTTGGTCTCACTCTCTGCGGCTTTTTTCTCCGCTTCGAGCTTTTCCTCGGCGTATTTTGCCGCATCTGCGGCAATTATGTCTACAACGTTCTTATTTACACAGTTTACAGCCTGACGAATTGCGTTTGCAAACGACTTTGCATCAGACGACCCGTGTGCTTTGACAACGGTCTTGGTAAGTCCTAATATAGGAGCTCCGCCGTGCTCGCTGACGTCAAACTTCTTTCTGAAATTTTTGAGTTTGCCGCGAACAAGCAGATATGCAAGCATACCGCCAAGTCCGCCCTTGAAGATTCCCTTGAGCTCCTTCGACATCAGCTTACCCATGCCCTCTATAGTTTTGAGGGTCACGTTGCCTGTAAATCCGTCGGATACCGCAACGTCGCACGCGCCGAGCGCGAGTCCGTTACCTTCAACGTTGCCTATGAAATTAATGCGCTTATTTTCTTTAAGCTTTTCGTACGTGATCTGCTGGAGCTCGGTTCCCTTGTGCTCCTCGGATCCGTTATTCAAAAGAGCCACGCGAGGCGAGGCGAGTCCGTATATCGCCTTCATATAAGCGCTTCCCATCATGGCAAATCCGACCATATAGTCTTCATTGGGCTTTACACTAGCCCCTGAATCGATGAGCATAAAGGGAGCGCTCAACGGCAAGATCGCGCCGATGCCTGCTCTCTGTATTCCCTTGACTCGCTTGACTATAAGCGTTGCTCCTGTGAAGAGTGCGCCCGTGTTTCCACAGCTGACAAGAGCATCTCCCTCGCCTGCGGCAAGCATCTGAAGTCCAAGACCTAATGAGGAATTTTTCTTATCCTTCATTACCGCCATAGGATCATCATCCATCGTGAGAACGAGGTCGGTATGCTTTATCTCGCATCCCGAAAGGTCCATCTGATGCTCGGCAGCGGTCTTTGAGATCATCGCCTCATCTCCGATGAGTATATACGTTACTCCCTCGGAATAGGGCTGCTTAAGCGCCTTATCTACACCGAGAAGGGTCTCGACCGGGGCATTATCCCCACTCATTACGTCAATTATTATCTTCATTGTTTTGTCCTTTTTTTGTGCCAAGTCGCACACAGTATTCTTCAAGTGCTTCGAGCGCTCTTGCGGCAACGACCTCGTACTTTGCTATCTTGCCGCCCTTGACTCTCTTTTCAAGAGGCTCTACTATACCGAAGTTTGCATTCATAGGAACGAAGCTTCCGCTGACGCTTCCCGTGCTGATATAGTGCGACATCGCACCTATCATCGTAGTTCTCGGGAACACGACGCTATCTTCGCCAAGTGCTCTTGCCACCGCGTTGATTCCCGCGACAAAGCCCGAGCCGGTTGATTCTATATATCCCTCGACTCCCGTCATCTGACCTGCGAAAAAGATATTTTTATTGCTTCGCATCGAATAGTCGGCATCGAGATATTTCGGTGAATCGATATAAGTATTTCTATGCATAATGCCGTAGCGCAGAAATTCGGCGTTTTCAAGTCCCGGTATCATACCGAAAACTCGCTTCTGCTCGGGGAATGCAAGATGGGTCTGGAATCCGACAAGATTATACATCGTGCCCTCGGCGTTCTCCTTGCGGAGTTGAACTACCGCGTACGCTTCCTCTCCCGTTCTCTTGTCAACAAGACCCACGGGCTTGAGAGGCCCGTAGCGCAACGTATCGTATCCGCGCTTTGCCATAACCTCTACGGGCATACAGCCCTCAAATACCTTGAGCTCCTTCTGCATCTCGCGGTCAAAATCCTTGATCTCGGCTTCTCTCGCGGTGATGAGCTCGGTATAAAACGCGTCGTACTGCTCGCGTGTCATGGGGCAGTTGAGGTAATCCGCGTCTCCCTTGTCGTAGCGCGATGCCGCATATACTATGTCCATATTCAAGCTCGACGCGTCAACTATCGGCGCGGCGGCATCGAAAAAGTGCAAACCCTCAAGTCCGAGCGTTTTCTCGATATATTCCGCCATCGGCTCGCTTGTAAGCGGTCCCGTAGCGATAACGGTGATAACGCCGTCCTCTACCTCCGAGACCTCCTTTTCGACGATCTCGATATTTGGGTGATTCTTTATCTTATCGGTCACGTATTTTGAAAAAAGCTCTCTGTCCACCGCGAGCGCCGAGCCTGCGGGAACTCTCGTTGCATACGCTGCCTCCATAATGAGCGGATCAAGGCGATAGAGCTCCTCTTTAAGAAAAGTCGGTCGTAGCCATGTCGTTCTGTGAGCCAAGGAG
>JAZSGD010000349.1:0-3182 GCA_045532555.1 Eubacteriales bacterium
TGCAGATTTTGCACGGCGTTTTTGAAATACAACTCAATTTTTATATTAAATTTATATTATTTAAATAAATTATAAAAAAACAGAAAATATTTACAAAAAACTGTTTACAAAACGACAAAAAAGTAGTACAATATTGTGTAGAAATTATCATTTGGGAGAGCAGCAATGTCAAAACCGATCTATAACAGAGTTTTAATCAAAATCTCGGGCGAAGCGCTCAAAAACGGATGCGAGAGCGACATTCTCGATTTTGATTTCGTCGATAAAGTCGTAGCATCTATCGACAAGTGCCTCAAGGCGGGTGTTGAAGTCGCCATCATCGTTGGGGCAGGCAACATCTGGCGAGGCGCAAGAAAGGGCGTTGGAATGAACAGAGCAAGAGCAGACCACATGGGAATGCTTGCCACAGTTATTAATTCCTTGGCACTTCAGGACGCGTTTCTGAGGCAGGGAATAGATGCAAAAGTTCTTTCCACGGTTGAAATGAACACCTTTGCAGATTTCTACACGCAGAGAGATGCAGACAGATACCTCAAGGAAGGCAAGGTCGTTATCTTCGGTGGCGGTATCGGAGCTCCTTATTTCTCAACCGATACACCCGCTGTCGTTCGTGCGGCAGAGATTGGCGCAGACGTTGTTCTTATGGCAAAGAACGTCGACGGTCTCTACACGGCAGATCCCAAAAAGGATCCCAATGCCAAGAGATATGACGACGTCACCTACACCGAGATCCTTGAAAAAGACCTCAAAGCATTCGATCTCACTGCAGTATCCTTCTGCAACGAAAATGACATCGATTGCTACGCATTCGCACTCTCCGATCCCGAAAATATTTACCGTGCGGTAACAGGCACCGCAACGGGTACTAAAATGCATAAATAAGCTATATACATAGAAAGGAAACATCAAAATGTACAACACCAAAGATCTTGAACAGAAAATGCAAAAAACCATTGCTTCCTACGAGCAGAACCTCGCATCTATCCGCGCAAGCCAGGCAAATCCCGCAGTCCTTTCTCGTGTAACCTTCGACTATTGGGGTTCTCCCGCTGAAATAACTGCTATGGCAAACGTTAGAGTTGCCGACGCTAAAACCCTTGAGATCATTCCTTACGATGCAAGCACACTCAAGGCAATGGAAAAGGCAATCCAGACCTCTGATATCGGAATTAATCCCTCTAACGACGGTAAGATTATCCGTCTCGTTTTCCCCCAGCTTACCGAGGAAAGACGTAAGGATCTCGCAAAGCAGGTTCAAAAAATGGGAGAAGAGGCAAAGGTTGCTATCCGTAATCTCAGACGTACTGCGAACGATGATATCAAGAAGCAGAAGAAGGATGGACTTCTCACCGAGGATGACGTAAAGAATGCTGAAAAGTCGGTTCAGGATATCACCGATAAGTTCGTTAAGAACATCGACACCATCACTTCCGCAAAGGAAAAGGACATTATGAAGGTCTGATCCTTGTAGGACACATATTTTTAATAACTTTTAAAGCGGGAGAGAATATGCTTCCGCTTTAATTTCCATAAAAGGTTTTGATTATGACTAACAATGTAAAAAAAGTTGACGAGAGACTTCAACACATCGCTTTTATTATGGACGGTAACGGCAGATGGGCAACCGCACGCAATATGCCGCGCGAATATGGACACAAAAACGGTGCTCAAGTATTCAGAGAAATTACCGAATACTGCCACAAAATCGGAATAAAATATCTTACCGTTTACGCCTTCTCAACTGAAAACTGGAAGCGTCCGAAAAAGGAAGTCAACGCAATAATGAAGCTGCTAGACGAATATCTCGACAGACAGCGTCCCGAAAATGCATCTATTCGCTTTATCGGTGACGTAAGCATGCTCGATCCCAAGATAGTTGAAAAGATCAACAAGATGACCGAGGAAACCGCAGGACACGAATATGTCTTAAACGTCGCAATGAACTACGGCTCTCGCGCTGAGCTTGTCACCGCTTTCAATAAGCTTTTGGCAAGCGGAAAGAGCGAAGTGACAGAGCAGGACATCAATAAGGCTCTGTATACGGGCGATTGTCCCGATCCCGACCTGATAGTGAGGACGGGCGGTGATCTTCGCATTTCAAACTTTTTGCTTTGGCAAGCGGCGTACTCCGAGTTGTATTTCACCGACACGCTTTGGCCCGATATGACCTCGGATGACGTAGACCGAGCAGTAGACGCATTTTACTCCAGAAAAAGACGCTTCGGCGGACTTGATAAAGAACCTGAAAAGAAGGATTGATCTCATGTTAAAAAGAATAATTACAGCAATAGTTGCGCTCTGCATATTCGTTCCAATCGTTATATTCAGCGACACCTGGGTATTTCCCGCGGCAATATCTCTTTGTGCCGTCATAGGTATTATTGAATTGCTCGGCTGTATGGGACAGAAAAAGAATCTTTTCTATACTATACCGCTTTGTCTTGTTGCGGCATTTGTCCCGCTTTGCCTAAGATATACCCGCGAAAACGGGATCTTCCTTTCGGAAGCCGTCAAGCTTCTTGTAGGTATCGCATTTATAGTTGCTTTGTACGTTTTTGGAGTTGCCGTATTTGCAAATAAAAAAATTGCTGTTACAGATGCAGGACTTATCTTTGCGATGTCGTTCTACATCGTCGCGGCTTTTGGAGCAATAATTTACATACACGACTTCATAAATAGCGGCATATACATCTATTTGCTGGCATTTATTTGCGCGTGGGTGACCGACAGCTTTGCTTATTTTTCGGGAAGATTCTTCGGAAAGCACAAGCTTATTCCATCGGTAAGCCCTAAAAAGACTATAGAGGGTGCGATCGGTGGCGTTATCTTTTGCGTAATAGGAATGCTTGTTTTCGGTCTTGTGATCGAAAAGTTTTTCAATCCTGACGGACTCATAAAGGCAAATTATTTGGTTCTTGCGATAAGCGGAATATTTATTTCGATAGTATCTCAGATAGGCGACCTCATAATGTCACTCGTAAAGAGACACTACGGAATCAAGGATTACGGTAAGCTTTTCCCGGGACACGGTGGCATTCTTGACAGATTCGATTCGGTTTTGGCAGTTTCTCTTATTCTTGCTTTCATCTGCACGTATTTTGAACTGCTACCGATCACAAAATAAGGATAGATATGAATACGAATAAACCAAGCATGATGATCCTGGGCTCAACGGGATCGGT
>JAZSGD010000266.1:0-5350 GCA_045532555.1 Eubacteriales bacterium
GATCGGTAATGAAGCTACACCCTCACGGCGACCAATCCATATATGAAACGATGGTAAGATTGACACGCGGAAACGAAACTCTGCTCCACCCGTTTGTTGATTCAAAGGGTAGCTTTGGTAAACAGTATTCCTCGGATATGAAATATGCCGCTCCGCGTTATACCGAAGCCAAGCTTGACAGCTTTTGCGTTGAGCTCTTTGAAGGCATTGACAAAAACGCCGTTAATATGGTAGATAACTACGACGGCACTATGAAGGAGCCCGAGCTGCTCCCTACCACGTTCCCAAATATTCTTGTAACTCCAAATAGCGGTATCGCGGTCGGTATGGCATCCGATATCTGCTCGTTCAACCTTGCAGAGATCTGCGACGGTACTATTGCGATCCTCAAAAAGCCTGACATTTCGGTCGACAAGATAATGGACATTATCAAAGCGCCCGATTTCCCCGGTGGCGGACAGATAATCTACGATCGCGAGCAGATGCGCGCCATATACGAAACGGGTGACGGCTCGTTCAAGATCCGTTCGAGATATTCGTACGATCCTGCGGCAAACTGTATTGATATACTTCAGATTCCCTATTCCACTACTATTGAGCAGATACTTAACAAGATCTCACAGCTTGTCAAGGAAGGAAAGCTCAAGGAGGTCGTGGATTTCCGAGACGAGATCGATCTGAGTGGTTTCAGACTTACTCTCGATCTTCGTAAAGGTGTTGACCCTGATAAGCTGATGCAGAAGCTCTTTAAAGCGACTCCTCTTGAGAACAGCTTTAAGTGTAACTTTAATATAATTATTGATTCCGAGCCCCGACAGCTTGGAGTTATAGACATTTTGACCGAGTGGATCGAGTTCAGAAAAGCGTGTTTAAGACGAGAGCTTACTTTTGATCTTGGCAAGAAGAAGGACAAGCTTCATCTTCTTCTTGGTCTTGGAAAGATATTGCTTGATATCGATAAGGCGATCAGAATTATCCGCAAGACAGAAAAGGACGAGGACGTTATTCCCAATTTGTGTGTTGGATTCAACATTGATGAGATCCAGGCAAATTACATTGCGGACATCAAGCTTCGTAATCTCAACCGCGAATATATACTTAACAGAATTTCCGAAATCGAAGATCTTAAAAAGGAGATCGCCGATATCGAGGAGATACTTGCCGACGAGTTCAAGCTTAAGGCACTTATTGCGAAGCAGCTGACCGATATAAAGAAAAAGTATGGTCAGCCCAGAAGAACGCAGATACTTCAGGCTGAAAACGTTGAGGTCTACGTTGAAGAAGAAACGGTTGAAAATTATCCTTGCAAGATTGTTCTCTCTCGTGAGGGCTATTTCAAGAAGATCACCTACCGTTCACTTCAGGGTAACGACGAGCAGTATTTCAAGGACGGCGACGGATTGCGTCAGATCTTTGATGCTGAAAACAAGGATACGGTATTCTTCTTTACTGATAAAGCACAGCTTTACCGTGCCGCAGTCGATGATTTTGAAAACTGTAAGGCATCGGTCATCGGTGAATTCGTGCCTGCGGCGCTCAAGATGGATCCCGGCGAGAAGCCGATCTTTATGACGATTCAAAGCGAGTTCCGCGAGGGATATAACTACGTATTCGTATTTGAGAACGGTAAGGGCGTTCGAGTTCCCGAAAAAGCATACGAGGTATCAAGTGTACGTCGAAAGCTCAAGGGTATATACTCTACCGCTTCGCCTATAGTGGCAGTCTTCTCGGAGCAGGAAAAGAAGCCGTTTGATATTATGCTTGCCTCAAGTGAGGACAGAGCCATTATATTCAAGTCTTCTCTTATTCCCGTTAAGGCGACCAAGACTGCGTCAGGTGTTCAACTTATGACGCTTAAGAAGAATCACAAGATAGTCAAGGCTATATCGGATTTTGATAATACGTCCGATGCGACCAAGGGCTACAAAAAGATCAAGCTTCCCGCAACGGGAGTCTTGCTTAGTGATAAGGATATAAAAAATCGACAGATAAGTATTGATGAGGTGTAATAATATGAGTGACAAGAAAAGAAAATTTTGGGTAAGATTTATGGCAATTTTGCTCGTTGTACTGATGGTTGGATCAGTAGGATACGCTGCATTGGCTATGTTATTGGCATAATAAAAATAAAAGCTCTGTACCGCGGTACAGAGCTTTTTACTTTTAAAATCAGAAAAACAGACTAAGGAACAAAAGTGCGGAGACCGTAATAGCCGAGCCGCCGAGAAGCTGTAAGAACGTATGCCTTTTCATTTTAATGCTTGATATAAAAACGAAAACGGTCAACAAAGCACCGACAGCTGCGGGAATATATAATCCCCAATATACAAGCATTGCTACGGGGCCTACGATTCCACAGGCGTGTCCACTTGCTTTGAGGTGGAACAGTTTATTGAATACTGCTATAAGCACTCCGGATATAAGATAGTCGAGATATATGAACACGACCGTATTTAACGGAGCTTCAAATATCAGGGCAAGCACGCAACCGAGAATATATCCCGCGACCGAAAAAACTATTGCAAGATTTCTCTGTCCTTCTCTGCCTTTATCTTTATAATGCGGAATAAAGGGTTGGAGAGGATAGGAAAGTATCGGCAATATTCCAAGGAAGAGTATTCCTAACAGCGTATCGACCAACCCCAAGGTTCTATATGCGCCCAAGATTATAAACAATGCGGACGCCATAATAGGTGGTACGGTCGCCACACGAATTATCTTATATACTTTGTTCATTATTTGCCTCGCTCGTTTTGTAAAACTTATTCCTCGCAGGCTTCTTCACAGGGTTCGACGTTAAAAACGATAGTGTCGACCTCGCCGTCTCCCGTAGTGTCAAGCATGATAGCATCTGCTTCGCCATCGCCGTCGATATCTACTGCGCCAAGCACTTCGGATTTGTTCTTCTTTTGCAACAGCTTATATACGACGAAAGCAACTGCCGCAGCCGCTGCTAACGTAGCTACTATGATCGCAATAGCCTTTAAGCAGGAGTTTCCCTTTTTTGAAGTGTTTTCCATATATGATACCTCCTAAAAATTATGTTTTTATTGTTGATTAAATTATACCATTTTACTTTTTAAAATATGTGAATGACTTGTAAATTGTTAAAATCTTTTGGAGTCCGACAATATATATTCGTCCTTTTGGGAACAATATTATACAAGTAAAAAACAATTTTATTTGTAAGGGGAATTTTTATGCAAAAGACAAATGCGCGCTCGTGCGCGATCATTGGATGCGGTAACGTTGGCGCGGCTACGGCGTATGCGCTGATGCACAGCAGGCTTTTATCAAAGATCGTTCTTATAGATATAAACAAGAAAAAAGCGTTTGGAGAGGCGGAGGATATTTCACATTCACTTCCCTTTAACGCTCCTATGGAGATAGTTGCGGGAGATTATCCTGATATAGCGGACTGTGGGATTGTTATTATTACGGCGGGAGCAAATCAGGTCCCGGGGGAGTCGCGAATAGCGCTTTTGCAGGAGAATGCGAGGATATTCAGAAGCATTATCGATAACGTGGTCAAATATAATCAGGACGGTATAGTGCTTATAGTGACTAATCCCGTTGATATATTGACCTATATCACTCTTGCAAGGTCGGAGCTGCCCGCCGAGCGCGTGATCGGTTCGGGAACAGTTCTTGACACGGCAAGATTGAAGGAAAAGGTTGGACGCTATTTGGGAGTTGACAGTCGAAACGTGCACTCGTTCGTAATCGGTGAACACGGCGACAGCGAGGTTGCGGTATGGAGCAGTGCGAACGTTTCGGGTATTGATCTTACCAGCTATTGCGCTGAAAGAAAGATAGAATACGATAAATCTGCGCTTGACCGACTTGCCGCTGAGGTGATGACAAGCGCCTACAGAATAATTGAGGCAAAGGGCGCGACCTATTACGGAATTGCGGATTCGGTACGTAGAATAGTTGCGGCGATAGTTAACGACGAGCACACTATTCTTCCTGTTTCGGCAAGACTTAAGGGCGAATACGGGCTTTACGACGTTTGTATGGGAATTCCCTGCATCGTTGGAAGAAATGGGATTGAGCAGATCTTGGAGATCCCGCTTGATTCGACAGAACATTCCAGGCTTCACAGATCTGCCGAGGCATTGAAGGCGGCGATAGCCGAACTATAACTAAAAAAGGAGAGAATCTTGCAGTTCTCTCCTTTTTTATTGTTCGTTAATTATACATAGCTCGAGGGCCGCCGATGTATTTTGGACGGGTATAAGCGCAAATGACGTTCGCTTCTCCGATCTTCGAGATCGAGAGACGGATCGGCACTGCCACGTCCTTAAGGTGCATTCCGATTAGCGTTCCGCCTATGTCAATGCCTGCGTGCGCCTTGATATGCTCAACGACGACAGGGGTGGTCATATTTTCGTAGGTAAGAGTTGCGAAAGAGCCGCCTGCCTTGGGCTGAGGCACGACCGAAACGGGCTCGTAGCCGTATTTTTCGGCACATTCTCTTTCTATCACGAGTGCTCTGTTGAGATGCTCACAGCATTGAGCCGCCAAGAAGAGCCCCTTTTTCTTTAAGATGGGATAGATCTCGCCAAAGACGATCTTTGCCGCCTCGTAGCTTGATCCCTTGCCGATATTTGAACCGAGAATCTCCGACGATGAGCAACCGACAACGAAAATATCGCCCGCTTTAAGCGATGTCTTTTCAAGCATTTCGTTTATAAGTGCTCGTGCCGCGATTTTTATTTCTGTGGCAAACTCATCCTTGACGGATGCGTCTGCGCCTCTGCAAATATCCGACATTATTCTCCGCAAGCCTCGCTGTCACAAAGAACGATAACGTTGGGGTGGAGCTTGAGAAGTGTTGCAGGGCAAGCGGTCGTGATCCTATCCGAGAGGAGTTGCTTGAATACTTCTCTTTTCGCCTTACCGTTGATAAGAAGCAGTATCTTCTTTGCGCTGAAGATAGTGCCCATACCCATTGTGAGTGCGCTCGTGGGGATGACCTCGTCCTCGGTGAAGAAGCGCGAGTTTGCCGCGATAGTGTTTTCAGTGAGCGCGGTCTTGTGAGTGTAGAGATAGAGATTTTCTTCGGGCTCGTTGAAGCCGATGTGACCGTTCTGACCAATGCCAAGCACCTGAATATCTACAGTTCCAAGGCTCTTGACTATCTTTTCGTAGTTTTCACATTCTGCATCGGGGTCCTCTGCCTCGCCGTTCGGCACGTAGGTGTTTGCCTTGTCGATATTGACGTGGTCAAACAGATTATCGTTCATAAAGTAGCGGTAGCTCTGTCTGTTGCTGGGGGAGATGGGATAATATTCGTCAAGGTTGACGGTTTTGATATTTGAAAAATCGATCAAGCCCGACTTATTCA
>JAZSGD010000157.1:0-10766 GCA_045532555.1 Eubacteriales bacterium
TTTGCTCGACCCGAATATTATATCACACTTTTTGGAAAAAAGCAATACCTTTTACTAAAAATATTTATTTTTTCTCTATCAATATCTCACGAAACGACGTTCTCATTAAATCCTTCCACAAAATATAGTGAAAACCATTGAAATATTCACAAAAATATGGTACAATGACTGTATCAATTATTTTCCAAACAGGAACTGAACTGAAAACGCTATGAAAACAAAAAAATTCACCCTATCAACTACACAGATCATACTGCTGAGCTTTCTTGTAACGATATTTCTCGGAAGCTTGCTTTTGGCACTGCCGATCAGCTCGGCTGACGGCAAGGCAGTGCCGTATCTCGACGCGCTGTTCACGGCAACCACGTCAACCTGTGTGACGGGTCTGGTCACACTTCCCACGGCGACCACGTGGAGCGTGTTCGGTCAGGTCGTCATTCTGCTCCTGATCCAGATCGGCGGCCTTGGACTGATCACGGTAATGTCGGGACTTATGATCCTGCTGCATAGAAAAATGGGCATCGGCGACCGATTGCTCATTCAGGACGCATTCAACCTCAATACGATGTCGGGACTTGCAAAATTCGTCAAAAACGTGCTTTTCGGCACTCTGATCGTCGAGGGTATCGGCGCGATTTTGTATATGCCCGTATTCGTGAGCGAATTCGGTGCGAAGGGAATCTGGATCTCGGTGTTCAACTCGGTCTCGGCATTCTGTAACGCGGGTATCGACGTTATCGGAGAGAACAGCCTCTGCAATTACGCTACAAATCCCTTAGTCAACCTCGTCACCTCCGCGCTCATCATTCTCGGAGGACTCGGATACATCGTGTGGTGGGACGTGCTCCGCGTGATCAGGAGCCGTTCGCCGAAAAACAAAAAAATATTCAGACATCTGACTTTGCACTCAAAGATCGCCATTACCGTCACGGCAGGGCTGATCCTTATCGGTGCGATACTTATCTTTATTTTTGAATACAACAATCCCCTGACTATCGGAGAGCTGCCGTTGTTCGACAAGATTCAAGTCTCTCTCTTTCAGTCGGTCACCACGAGAACGGCAGGATTTGCCTCGGTTCCTCAAGAAAATTTGACGAATGCCGCCTCTGCCGTATCGATTATACTTATGCTGATCGGCGGTTCTCCCGTGGGAACTGCGGGCGGTATGAAGACCGTAACGATAGCAGTCCTCATCTGCTCCGCGCTCGCTACTATCCGAAACAAGAACAGCGCAACGCTGTTTGGACGCCGCGTTTCCGAGGGCTCGATCAAAAAGTCGGTCGCCGTGGCGGTGTCCTTCCTTACGATCTGTACCGCATCGACCGTGCTTTTAATGACGACGAGCAACGCTTCCGCGCTTGACGTGGTCTACGAAACGGTCAGCGCGACGGCAACGGTCGGACTTTCAAGAAATCTGACGTCAACGCTCGACGCACTCGGTAAGCTTATAATAATCGTAACCATGTATTTCGGCAGAGTCGGACCGATATCGTTGGCGGTCGCTCTCGGCAGTAAGAATGAAGTTCAAAACGTGATCTCCGAGCCAACGGAAGAGATCAGTATAGGATAAATAAGGAGAAGCTATATGAAATCAAATAAAACATACGCAGTGTTCGGACTTGGAAGATACGGTGT
Organism: Eubacteriales bacterium; assembly: GCA_045532555.1. GTDB lineage: Bacteria > Bacillota > Clostridia > Oscillospirales > CAG-272 > SVTX01. The sequence goes on from JAZSGD010000157.1 coordinate 1,636, forward strand.
AGCAGTAGCACGTGAGCTTGTAGAAAACGGCGCAGAGGTCATCGCGGTCGATACCGACCAGAGAATAGTTAACGACGCCGCCGTCTATCTGCCCGTCTGCAAGTGCGCCGACGTGACCGACGCAGAGGTCATCTCGCGCCTCGGAATTGGAAGTATCGATACCGTCATCGTCTGTATGGCGGGCAATCTTGAAGCGAGCGTGATGACGGTCACACTCTGCAAGGAGGCGGGAGTCAAGACGGTTATCGCAAAGTGTGCAAACGAGATGCACCAGAAGATCATGCTTCGCGTGGGCGCGGATCAGGTGGTCTTCCCCGAGAACGAGTCGGGCATCCGCCTTGCGAAAAATCTTTTGAGCTCGGGCTTTATCGATATGATCTCTCTGTCGAAGGACGTATCAATGGTCGAGATCGACGTAAAGGAAGAGTGGATCGGCAAAAACCTCATCGAGCTCAATCTCCGCAAGAAATACGGAATCAACGTAGTCGCTCTGAAAAAGGGAGAGGAGGTCAGCGTAAGCATAAATCCCGAGCAGCAGTTCGACGGTGATACCACGCTGATCGTCATCGCAAATACCGCAAAGCTTGGAAAGCTGAAATAATCACAAATAGCCGCCGAGAAATCCTCGGCGGCTCTTTTTATTAAAAACTTATTTTTAGATACTATCCCATTTTAAAACCTAAACCGTCTATCCGTGGGGAATCTTCTTTACTAACACACCATCATTTTAAAACCTAAACCGTCTACCTTATCTCTATCCTAGGGGAAGTTTCTTTGCCTACTTTCTTTTCAAAGAAAGTAGGGCGCATCCCCCGCATTCCCCCGCGCATCCCCAACAAGTTCGTCCATAATTTCTTTTTTATGGAAGGGGAAGATGATTATATGGGCTTTGTGTGCGCCGTGTGAATCGACGAAGGTGGCGAGCTGGTACTTTTTGCAGATCTCGTCGCTTGGCTTATTGATAATAAAGGTATTGGAAGAACCGAAGCGCTCGAAGGGGATCTTGGCATCGCGGAGCTTTTCTTCGAAGTAGAGCACGTTTTCGCAAAAATGCTCGGGTTCACGGCGCAGAAGCATCTCGCGAGCGCGCTGATAGGTCGAGAAGGGAAGATAGTCGCGCGAGCCAAGGAAGGTCGAGTCCTCCTGCCCGATATAGTCGATAACGGGTCGATCGCGCCTTGAGAGTGCGAGCAGAACGCCATTGACGCGCGCCGTACCCATAAATTTGTGCATACTGACCGCAACCGAGTCGACACCGAGCTCACCGAGATGATCAACGTAGGGCGCGTTTTTCTGATTTTTGGCGATACCGCCGAAATGAGCCGCGTCGAGATGACAGTAGTAGTCGACCCCAAGAGCGCGCAGGGAGTCGGTCACCTTTTTGACCTCGTCCACGACACCGTGGCAGGTCGTACCCCAAGTCAGCACGAGGATCGCGCCCTCGACACCGCGCTCGCGGTCGCGCTTGACCGCCTCGATGAGCGCATCGACCGAAATGCGACCGTGCTCGTCGGTCGGTATGATCTCGTAGGGATATCTGTCCTTTCTCTCGCCGTCGAAAACGTACTTTTCAACGCTGTAATGAGTTTCTGCCGAGAAATAAAGCTTGCCCGCGGGCAAACGGTTGAATCCCTCGCGGATACCCCAGAAATTGCTCTCCGTACCGCCCGAGGTGATGTAACCCCAATAATTACCCTCCGAAATGCCGAAATTCTCGGCAACGAGCTTGATTATCTTCTTTTCGGTGGACTTTGAATCCATACCGTAGTTGCCCTTCTGATAGGGGTCGCCGCAGTTGTTCATCAGATACATTTTGCTCTCAAGATGGCGCAAATATCCCGTCGCGTAGGAATAATCCTCCATATTCGCGGGGTATCCGAACATATAAAGCCGCTTTTTGAGGTTGTCGGCATAGTAGCGCTCGATCCTCTCGACGTATTCTCCGTCCTCTTTGTCAAATTCGCGCAGGGAAGACGATTCAAAGCCTTTTTTCTTGAGTCTGTCGTAGTCGACTATCCTGCCAAGGCGAAGCCTGAGCCTCTCGTATTCGGTTATCTTGTCCTCGATAGCATCGAGAAGCTCAAGTAAGCGCTGTTCTTCAGAGTCGTCAAGCACCCCGTCGGACTCGAGAACGCGCGCACGCGCCGAGTCACAGAGAGAGTCGAGCTCGGCATCCGATATGCCGTTGATCATTTCAGTCATTTCAAAAACCTTCGTTATTTCAGAATATATTTCATTTTACCACAAAAACCGTCACGTGTCAATCGCCACCGACAAAGCGCGGAAAATTTAACATTAACTTAATAAGATGAAATTTTAAAACATTTTGTTAAACCTATTGAAATAAGGCGAAAAATATTGTATAATAATGGAAAATAAATTTATGAGATAAATTGTGCCGATCGCTCGGCGGAATGGAAAATCTTATGGAATACGCTATCTCAATAATCATCGGCTACCTGCTCGGCTCGATAAGTCCTGCGGCGCTTATTTCAAAAATTAAAAAGATAAATCTTCGCAAAACGGGAACGAAAAATCTCGGTGCGACCAATACGACACTTGTGCTCGGAAAGAAATTCGGCGCGATCGTAATGATCTTCGACATAGCCAAGGGCGCGGCATCTGTCCTTATCGCAAAGCTGATCTTCAAGGAGATCGCAATGCTGGCGGGACTGCTCGCGGGAAGCGCGGCTGTGGTTGGCCACATGTTCCCGTTCTACTTGAGGTTCCGCGGCGGAAAGGGACTTGCGGCATACGGCGGAATGGTACTCGCGTTCGATCCGCTTGCCTTCCTGCTCCTTCTTGTGATTGGACTGATCTGCGCGTTCGTGCTCAACTACGGCATCGCGCTCACGGCATCGGCGGCAGTCCTGTTCCCATTCGTAACGGCATTCAGAAATATAAGCTCGCCCTACATCGTATCCCTCACCGCCATCGCCGCGCTGACCAGCGCCGTGCTTTTAGCTCGCCACTGGGGAAATATCTACCGCGCGTTTACCAAAAAGGAAATGACTACAAGACAGTTCCTCAAGAGAATTTTCGGCAAGAATAAAGAAAAAACAGAATCATAAAATGAGCCCGACCGTGTCATTGTGCAACGCGGTCGGGATTTTTTTATCTTTATCATCGGCATTTTCAGAGTATAAATGAGATCAGGTATATCAGAAGCAGGTGCGCGGGGTAGAAGATATAGAAAAAATATTTCATTTTCAGTCTGCCGCGCTGCTCGGAGTAGAGAAAGAGCAGGGGAATCGCGCAAAGCCCGAGGTATTGTATTCCGCCGTCGGCTATCGCAAGCGCGAGAGTGCCCAGCGCCGTCGCGAAGATGCGGAACGGCTTTGTGTCAAGTCGCTCGAAGATCGCGGGCGGGTTGCCGTCGGTCTTTGGTGTCGTGAACAGGGCGGGGAAGACGGGCAGAAGCGCTCCCTCTGCGCCGTAGTCGAGGTCAAGCACGAGACTGAGGGCACAGACTGCCGCTATCGAGCCGAAAAAGAGCAGTGCGCCAAGGAGCTTTTTGGAGGTCTTGGCACTCGCCGAAAACAATGCGCTTTTGAAAAATTCAAGTGCGTATATGACGGCAAGCGAGAGCGTGAACGTGACCATCACGCTCATTTCGTTGCTCGGCTGATATATGAAATAGACTATCTGAATGACGAGCGCAAACGCGAGCATCGTCATCAAATGCCGCGCTTTATTGCGCGTATATTTCGCTCCCTCCGCGATGAGATACGCGAAGATCGGGAACGCGAGGCGTCCGACGATGCGGAGCCAGAGAATGTATGGAAAGAGAATGACGCCGACGTGGTCGCAGACCATAAATATCGCAGCGAGAATTTTCAGCGCGTTGTTGCTCAAAAGTCCTGTTTTTTTGCTTTCCATCTGCTTTTTTGACTCCTTTCAGTCGATTTTCTTGCTCTATTGTACCACAAAAGCCCGCGATTGTCAAATAATTCTTGTCTTTTCGGTGCAAGGCGCGTAATTTTCCGAATATTTTGTAAATATTACGTCGGTTGCGTTGACAACTCTACGCAAATCTATTATAATTAATTAATATTACCCGATACGGAGAGAAAGGAAATTCTTATGTCCGCGCCCAATTTCAAAAGAACTAAATTCGCGTGCTATTCCGCGTATTTTACAATGTCGTCGGTCTTCTGCTTGCCGCCGCTGCTTTTCGTGACCTTTCACGAGAAGTACGGTATCTCGTGGACGTTGCTCGGCACGCTCGTTTTGACCAACTTCTGCACACAGCTTGCGATAGATCTGATCTTTACTCTGTTTTCAAAAAAATTTAACGTCGGCAAGGTCGTCAGGATCATGCCGATGATCACCTCGCTCGGTCTTCTGATCTACGCGATATTCCCGATGATCTTGCCCCATCTTGCTTACGTCGGGTTGCTTATCGGCACGGTGATCTTTTCGGTCTCGGCAGGTCTTTCGGAGGTCTTGCTCAGCCCGATGATCGCGGCTATTCCGTCGGAAAATCCGCAGAGGGATATGAGCTTTTTGCACTCGCTGTACGCTTTCGGAGTCTTTAGTGTCGTTGTGGTCGGCACTCTGTTTTTAAAATTCGTCGGTGAGAAGCATTGGCACCTGCTCGTGCTCATCTTCGCCGCCCTGCCGATAATCGCGGCGATCTGCTTTATGCTATCCCCGATCCCCGAGATGAGCTCGGGAGAGGTCTCGACGAGTGCTCATAAGAGCAAAAAACGTACGGTTGGGATCGCGCTTTGCGTGGCGTGTATCTTCCTTGGAAGCTGCGCCGAGAACGCGATGTCGAACTGGATCTCGAGCTATATGGAAGCCCAGCTTCATATTGATAAGGCGGTTGGCGATCTTATCGGCGTTGCGGGCTTTGCGATCCTGCTCGGACTTACGAGAATTTCATACGCGAAATGGGGCAGGAATATCACGAAAATGCTGTTTGTCGGCATGATCGGTGCGTCGGTCTGCTATCTTGTAGCAGGTCTTTCGCCCTACATTCTGCCCGCGTTCATCGCGTGCGTTCTGACGGGTATTTTTACAGCGATGCTCTGGCCCGGAGCGCTTATTATGATGGAAGAAAAGCTCGAAGGGGTCGGTGTTGCCGCGTATGCCTTGATGGCGGCGGGAGGTGACCTCGGCGCGTCGGTCGCGCCTCAGCTTCTCGGCGCAGTAGCCGATAGCCATAGCCTGCAGGCAGGTATGCTTGTCTGCTCGGTCTTTCCCGTTCTGGGAGTTTTGTTGATGATCGTTATTATGCGGTTTTTTAAGGCGAATAAGAAAAAAACGAACGACGGTCGATAAGTTTTATGATATAACGGAGATTTTATGAAAAAACACAAGGGAAAACTCAGCATTATAATAACATTTGCAATATTGTTTATTGCAATAGCGGTACTTTTGCTTCTGGTATTCTTCGCGGGAAAAAAGACCTACACGGTGCGCTTTGATCTTGACGGAGGCACGCTCATCAGCGGCTCGCTTGAGCAGCACGTGGTTCGCGGTCAGAATGCTGTCCCGCCCGTAGTGGTAAAGGACGGCGCATATCTCCGAGCCTGGAGCGATACCTATAATCAGGTTACCGAGGACAGAGTGATCAGGGCGATCTGGGAATACGAGACCACGGTCGGCATTATATATGCAAACAGCAGCAATCAGAATTTTACCGAGATAGTGGGCGCATATAAATACATTCAGGGCGAGGTCTATCTCGGAGCGTACTACGGAGATAAGAAGATACTCGGAATACGCAACAATGCCTTTTCCGATTGCGTAGGGATAACGAAGTTCTATCTGCTTGACGGCCTTATCTATATCGGCGAGGAGGCTTTTTCGGGCTGTACTGCACTTGCCGAGATCGAGATACCCTCAACCGTTACGCATATTAGCGGCGGTGCTTTCCGCGGCTGTGAGTCGCTTGAAAAGATCGTGTTGAACGAGGGACTTTTGGAAATAGGCGCGGGCGCATTTGAGGGCTGTGCTAATCTTAAGGAGATAGTCCTGCCCGCAAGTCTTGTGCGAATAGCTAAGGATGCCTTTGCGGGATGCGACGATCTGGTCATCACCGTTACGCACGAGGAGGGAAAGAGCTACGACGGCTGGGAGGACGGCTGGTACGGAAGTGCTACCGTTGTTGGCCCCGATGAGTCTTGGAAGGAGCTGAAGGGACCGTTCTTCAAGGTGGAATTTGATCCCGACAGGTTAAAAAACCCGTCCGACAAGATCAAATTCGACCCCGATGATTTTAAAATACCGTCCGGCGAGTTGGATTTAGACCCCGACGGGACTCAAAAACCGTCCGACGAGGTGGAAAGCGAATTTGAGGACGAAACAGAGACGGGCTCTGAAACCGAAGTCAAATAGGAGGACGTAGTATGCACATAATGCACATGCTTGGCATAGTCACGGCGGTGTTCTTCGTGGCGCTGTTTCTGATGTGCTTCTTCCGCGAAAAGCTGAATAATCCTATTGTCAATCCGCTGTTTTTGTGCGTGTGCGCGGTGTTCTTCTTCGCTTGGAATTACGCTATGTACGAGCATCGCGGAGGCTTTAAGGAAGGCTTTATGACCTTTGAAAATATTAGTCCGTATATCTGCACGGTCATACCCCTGACCGCGTTTATGAACGATCGCACAAAGGATTTTGCATACTCTGCCATAGCTTTTCTCGGATTTGGTATGTTCGTCGCTATGTTTATCAGTCCCGAGGTCGAGTATATCTTCAATTATCATCAGGACGCGAAGTTTATACATATAAGCGAGGCCGCGTGCCATCTTATTATGGGACTTTACGGATTTTATCTCATACTTGCGGGCAAGGTGAAGCTTACGCTGAAAAATTACGGTAAGTCGCTGGTGTTTATTTATGCGTCGATAGGCTTTGGAATTTTTCTTAACTGGTGCTTCAAGCTCTCGAATTTCGGTATGAATATGTACGGGAATTACTCGATCTACTTTATGGATATTTTCAACAGCTTTGAAGCGACTCTGATCGCTTATCTCGTGGGCGTTTTGGCGGTGATCACCATTGGATTCCTTATCGGAGCGTTGCTTGACTGGTTGAGTCGCCCGAAGGTAAGGGAAGTAGCTCCTGAACAGCACGAGGATCAATGATCTGCGACGGTTTAAAGAAGCAAACGAAAAAGATAAGGCGGCACGTCGTGCCGCCTTTTTGTCAGACCTTGTCACATTATGGAAAAATCTTTTTTGACTTTTTTGCAAAAAAGGGTTGACAACCGACCTGCATTGTGCTATAATATAGTGCACGGAACGGAGATGTAAGTTGCCGGTGTGGCGGAATTGGCAGACGCCCGGGACTTAAAATCCCGTGATACGAGAGTATCGTACCGGTTCGAGACCGGTCACCGGCACCACCGTGGTGCAAACAGGGGGGGAGAGATAGATGCCCTCTTGTAAACTAAATATCGCGGGGTAGAGCAGCTTGGTAGCTCGTCGGGTGAACGAGCAAAAACGATTGAGTATCGTTTTTGCGAAGTGAAACCGCACGAAGCAAGGAATTTTCGAGCTGAGAGAAACGAAGCGAGAAAATGACTATGCGCCTGCGGCGGCGCGTAGCGATAACATACGTAAACCGCTTGCGGTTTACTGTACGAGTTTTGTGAAGCAAAACTCGCCGGAGGACACTTCGGGTTATGAATGGGGCAGAAAGCCTCAAGCCGAAAATTTAATATCGCGGGGTAGAGCAGCTTGGTAGCTCGTCGGGCTCATAACCCGGAGGTCATGAGGTTCAAATCCCATCCCCGCAACCAACGAAGAAGGACATCGCAAGATGTCCTTTTTTCGTTGGTTGCAGTGGCGCGACCTTGAACCGAATGACCTCCGGAGGAGGTCATGGGCGAGCCAGTAAAAACAGCACGGTGTGCTGTTTTAACGCCGCGAGACCGCACGAAGCAAGGAGTTTTCAAGGCGAGTGTAAGCGAAGCGTCGAGCCGCAGAAAACGACTATGCGCCTGCGGAGGGCAATGAAAAATCCCATCCCCGCAAACAAAAACGAAAGCACTTCGAAAGAAGTGCTTTTTGTTTTTGGAACGATGTGTTCCGCAAGCGGAACGTGATGCGCACTGCGTGCGTGATGACGGCTTCGCCTTGTGGTGTGCGCTTCGCGCGTGAGTAAGGAACACATCACATCACTTTGCGCCATCGGCGCAATACATCACTGTGCGTAAGCACAACATCACTGCGGCTTGCCGCAACATCACTCTTTACAAACGCTCGAAATTATGGTATAATAAAACTAACAAATAAATTCCCCAAACCTCTGGACTTCTCGCAATCTTTCGGTATAATGTATGTTACCACCCGAAAGGAGCGCGAAAATGATAGACTTGAAGCCATATTATCAAGTAAAATTACACCTGCTAATTTACAAAGCATCTTTTCTCCACAATCCCCCGAAAACCGAGGGCGAAAAATACGCTTATGACATTATTCAAAAGGCGTATTGGATCAATGAGAAAAATATAGAAATGCTTGATTTTAATAAACATAAAAAACTTCTTAAAAATTATCATAGATTTTTAACAAAAGAAAGGAGACCTAATGAAAAAAACATTAATTAACAAGCGTTGGATATTTTTTGTAACAATGTTCTCCTTTTTAGTTTTGCTTGGAGTATTCACTCTTGAAGAAGAAATCGGTATATCAATTGCAATTATTACAGTTGGACTTATCTTGATTTTAGGTTATGCTTTAATCATTCCAAACAGTTATACATTTTCTCAAGAAGGAATTACAGTTCGATATTGTTTTGGTTTAAAAACTTTTCTTTGCTGGAAAGATGTAAAGCACATAGAAGATCATCATTCCGGCGGGAAAGGATTTCCGTGGTGGCGTTCATATGAAATTGCATATTTCAAAACAAAAATTCCATTTCACGAGAGAGCTTATATTCCCAAAAACAAAAAAACTACGGAAATGATCCACAAGTATTATCATAATATTATCGAAAAGTATGGATAATTAGAATTGGCATCTATTTTGTCAACACTTGAAAATGCCTTCTAATCGCAAAATCTCTTGATTTTATTGACTTTTTGAGCGTGGCATCTATTTTGTCAAGATAACACAAAAAACAAGGACACCAATTTGGTGTCCTTTGTTTTTTGCGCTTCGGCGGGGGGAGGATAGTCC
>JAZSGD010000324.1:0-10037 GCA_045532555.1 Eubacteriales bacterium
TGTTAAAAATTGGTGGGTAAAATGAAAAAGGATTCGATCTTCAGCGTATCGCAGATAAATGAATATATAAAAATGTCGCTGGAATCAAGTCCCGTGCTCCGAGACGTGTTTCTGCGCGGCGAAATTTCAAATTTTAAGAGCAATTACGCTTCGGGACATATGTATTTTACCTTGAAGGACGAGAGCTCGTCGATCCGTGCGGTAATGTTCCGCGGCTCGGCTTATAGGCTCAAATTCAAGCCCGAGAGCGCGATGAAGGTCATCGTGCACGGAAAGATCTCGACATATACGGTCAGCGGTGATTATCAGATAATCGTTGACGACATGCAGCCCGACGGAGTCGGCGCGCTTGCGGTCGCGTTTGAGCAGCTTAAAAGAAAGCTTGACGCGGAAGGACTTTTTGATCCTGCGAGGAAGAGGTCGATACCTCCGTTCGCGCGAAGCGTTGGTGTTATCACCTCGGCTTCGGGTGCGGCGCTTCACGATATTATTAACGTGTCGGGAAGACGTTGTCCTTCGACGAGGATAGTCATATATCCCGCGTACGTGCAGGGAGAGCTGGCGCCGAGGAGTCTTGTTGGAGGTATCAAGTTCTTTAACGAGCGACACCCCATTGACGTTATTATAATCGGTCGCGGAGGCGGCTCGGCGGAGGATCTTTGGGGTTTTAACGACGAGGAGCTTGCGAGGACGATCGCGGCATCGGAGATACCCGTGATATCGGCGGTTGGACATGAGACCGACTTTACTATTTGTGATTTCGTTGCTGATCTTCGAGCGCCCACACCGAGTGCGGCGGCTGAGATCGCTTTCCCGAATACTGCTGAGATACGTTCGAGGATAGCTCATCTGAAAAACAAGTCTGACGCTTTGATCGAGCGCAAGATATATACGCTTGACGGTAAACTTCAGACGCTAAAGAAGAATGCAGAATTACGCTCACCTGTACGTATGCTTGATGAAAAGGCATCGAGACTTATGGTTCTGAGGGATAAAATGGATTCGCTTGCAAGAGCTTCGGTGGACGGAGCGGATAGCAGCTTCCGTATGCTTTGCGCTCGTCTTGAGGGTGTCAATCCCTTGGCGGTGCTTTCGCACGGCTACGCTATGGTGCAGGGCGGTGATGGACGTGTTATCTCGACGGTCGCTGACACTTCGGTCGGCGAGGTCGTTGATATAAGTCTTTCGGACGGAAAAATGAGCGCGCAGGTAACCGAAATAACCGAAAAGTGAGGTTTTTGATATGGCAGAGAAAAAGAAGATGAGTCTTGAGGAGGCTATGGCAAGGCTTGAGGGAATAGTAGCCGAGCTTGAAAATGAAAAATTGCCGCTTGAGAAGTCTTTGAAGCTTTATGAGGAGGGTGTGAAGCTTGCTTCGCGCTGTGCTGAGGAGCTTGAGGCGGCAAAACGTAAAATACAGATACTTCAGCAGGGGGCGGACGGTCAGATCGACGTGGTTGACGTTCCCGAGGGCACGTTTTCAGAGGAAAACTGATTTACAAGGTCGCGTGAGAGGAAATTTCTTTGCGTGAGAGAATGGAGATTGTTATGATCGAATACAACAAAGAGTCCGCGCTTGCGGTCATCGCAGAGGCGAAGGACACGGTGGAGCGCGAGCTTGAAAAGATATATCCCGAGGCGGAAGGTGCAGCGGCAAGTCTTTATGAGGCTATACGCTACAGTCTTTTGTCGGGAGGAAAGAGGATAAGAGCTACGCTGGTGCTTGAGACCTGCAGAATGCTTGGAGGTCAAGTAGAGGCGGCTTTGCCGTTTGCTTGCGCGGTCGAGATGGTGCACGCCTACTCGCTCATTCACGACGATCTGCCGTGCATGGACGACGACGATATGCGCCGTGGGAAACCCACCAACCACAAGGTCTACGGAGAGGCGACGGCTATACTTGCAGGCGACGGTCTGCTTACCGATGCTTTTTCGGTTTCTGCGATGAATCCTTACGTCAGCGGCGATTGTGCGGCAACTGCGGTTGCGATACTTTCGGGCGCGGCAGGTAGCTTTGGAATGGTCAAGGGTCAGGCTGCCGATCTTTATGGAGAGACCCACACGCTGACTGAGAGCGAGCTGGTCGAGCTCCACATGGGTAAGACGGGAGCTATGATATGCGCGTCCGTACAGCTTGGATGTCTTGCGGCGGGATATAGCCCTAACGATGAAGTCACCGAAAAGCTGACGATCTTCGCGAGAAATATCGGTCTTGTTTTTCAGATAGTTGACGATATTCTTGACGTTACATCGACAAGCGAGATGCTTGGCAAGAAGGTTGGGTCGGATAAGAACAACAACAAAACTACGTTTATGTCGTTCTTCACTCCCGAGAGCGCAAAAAAATATGCCGAAAAGCTGACAGAGGAGGCTATTGCTCTTATGGACGGCATAGAGGGAAGCGAGAGAATGGTTGATCTTGCGCTTTACCTTTGCGATAGACAAAATTGATAATAAGGAAAACATAATGAAATTTTTGATAGATTTGGGAACGAATTTCTGGCTTATGAGCGTGGTTGCCGCGTGGTTTATCGCCCAGGTGCTGAAATTCTTTACCGGAGTTTTTAAGCTCAAGAAATTCACCGCGGTCGAGTTTCTGTTTGGTACGGGTGGCATGCCGTCCTCGCATACCGCGGCGGTCTGCGCCATGGTCAGCGCTTGCGTTATTAAATGCGGATTTGGATCGGTAGAGTTTGCTCTGAGCGCTCTGCTGGCGATGATAGTTATGCGAGATGCTACAGGAATGAGACGTCAGGTTGGTGAGCATGCCAAGGCGCTAAACAAGATATTTAAAGATTTTGCAGATGCTCACAATGATCCAAAGCTTACTCACAAGGCTCTTGCCGAGCTTGTCGGACACACTCCGCTTCAGGTTGGTGTAGGTGCTATTCTCGGATTTCTCGTGCCCGTTGCTCTTATGTACGTGCCGTTTTTTAATATCGTATGAGAATAGACGTTTATCTTGTTGAAAAGGGTTTTTGCGAGAGCAGAAACAAGGCGGCGCGCCTCATTGATGAAAAAAAGGTGTTACTCGACGGCAAGCTCGTATCAAAGGCTTCGCTTGATGTCTCTGATGGAGAGCATATTGTTGAGATAGTTGAGAAGGACCGATACGTCGGTCGCGGCGGTCTTAAGCTTGAGGGTGCGCTTGAGCACTTCGGGCTTGACGTCAGCGGCAAAAGGTGTATCGACGTTGGCGCTTCGACGGGTGGCTTTACCGACTGCCTTTTGCAGAAAGGTGCGGCGCACGTTTGTGCGGTCGATTCGGGCAGAGGTCAGCTTCACTCTAAGCTTCTTGACGACATACGCGTGACCTCGGTCGAGGGATTTAACGCGAGAGCTCTTGATGCGGAGGAGTTTGGTTTTTTTGACCTTGCGGTAATGGACGTTTCGTTTATTTCGCAAACTTTGCTTCATGTACCGGTTTTTTCGGTTTTGCGCGACGGGGCATACTTTATCAGCCTTATAAAACCTCAATTTGAGTCGGGAAGGAGTGCTCTTGGCAAGGGTGGCATCGTAAAAAAGGCGAGTGACCGCGAGATTGCCGTTCGCCGAGTGGTTGAGTCGGCTCTCTTGTGCGGATTTACGCTAAGAGGAGTTATACGGTCCTCTATTGAGGGCGGCGACGGTAATCGCGAATATCTTGCTCTATTCCAAAAGGGCGGTGTGCCCACGGCAGACCGTGAGACAATAAATTACAAGCAGATTTGCAAGGATTGATTATGGAAAAACAGATCAAAAAAGTACTGATAGTTACTAATTTTAATATTTACGACAAGGCAAATGCCGCCATAGCGGTGGCTGAAAAGCTGGTCGGATGCGGGTGTGAGGTCTGCTCGCCTATCTACAATAAGGACAAAATAATCAGGATGAGGGGAAGGGCGCGTTTTTCTTTTCTTTCTGTAGATGAGTCCTACAAGAGCGTAGATGCGGTCATAGTTCTTGGCGGAGACGGCACGATCCTTGAGTCCGCCCGCCGTGCCGCACCGTTTGGTGTGCCCGTTATGGGACTTAATCTTGGGCGCCTCGGATATATGGCGGAGCTTGAAATGAGTGAGCTCGACGAGATCGCGCGTATCGTATCGGGAGATTACAAGCTTGAAAAGCGTTCTATGCTTAATATCGAGCTTCTGAATGCTAACGGCGAGACTCGCAAAAACGAATACGCGCTCAACGATGCGGTGCTTTCCAACGGTACTATTTCGCGCGTCGTTGATCTTGAACTCTACGAGGGTAGCTCGAAGATCGCAAATTACCGTGCCGACGGTATGATAATCTCTACTCCTACGGGATCTACCGCTTATTCTTTGGCGGCGGGCGGTGCGATCGTTGACCCTAGGCTTGCTTGCTTCTGCGTAACGCCGATCTGTCCGCACTCGCTTTTGTCACGTCCTTTGGTTTTCCCCGACAGCGCGTGCCTTGAGATAAAGAACGTTTGCCACAGAGAAAAGACCTTGTTTTTAACGGTCGACGGACGAGTCAACTACGAGCTTGTATTGGGCGAGGCGGTACGTATCACGCGGTCGCCCCTGACTACCTCGTTTATTCGACTCAAAGAGGAAAGCTTTTATGAAAAGCTTCGTCAAAAAATGAATGATAATTAATTTGGGAGTTTGGTGCATTGATATGAAAAAGGGAAGACAGGAAAAAATACTTGAGCTTATAAACAAATACGAGATAGAGACTCAGGACGAGCTTATTGAATTTCTCGGTGAAGAGGGATATATCGTGACTCAGGCGACGGTGTCGCGTGATATTCGCGATCTTGATCTTGTTAAGGTCGCTATGCCCGGCGGCAGCTACAAATACGTTGTTGCTCACGTTTCGAGAAAGGGTGCTAAAAATGCTGGGCCCTTGGCGCATGCGGTATCCGATACGGTGCTTTCTATCACTTGCGCGCAGAATATAGTCGTACTGAAGACAACGGCGGGAATGGCGCAGGCGGTGGCTATTGCCATTGACCGAATTCCCGATTCCGCGATACTCGGCTGCGTAGCGGGTGACGACACGATAATCGTGGTAACTCCCGACGTCGAATCGGCGGCAAGCGTAGCATTGAGAATGAAAAAGCTTCTTGCTATCGGTTGATATTTTATTGATTTTTGATTTTTGAGAAAGGACGGGCGGTTGTATGCTGAAATTTCTTCACGTTGAGAATATTGCTGTACTAAAGTGCGCGGACATTGAGTTTCGCGGCGGTTTTACCGTGCTTACCGGTGAAACGGGTGCGGGCAAGTCGGTCATAATCGACGGTATCAATATGATCTGCGGCGGAAAGGTCTCGCGCGACGTTATACGTGCGGGTGAACAGTATGCGCTGTCCGAGGCGATATTTGACGATATCAGCGGCGACGTTGCCGAAAAGCTTGCCGAGCTTGGTGTTGAGTGTGATGAGGGCGAGGTCTCTTTGAGTCACAAGCTGAACGTTGACGGCAAGTCGGTCGTGAGGATCAACGGTAGGGCGGTGACGAAATCGACTCTGCGCGAAGCGGCGCGGTTGCTCATATCCATTCACGGTCAGAACGACAGCAAAGTGCTTTTTGATAAGTCAGCTTACCTTAATATGCTCGATTCCTACGGCTCGTGTGAGTCCGAGCGGCAAAATTATGCTGAAATATACCGTGAGCTTGACAGCTATCGCAAAAAGCTTCGCGATATTTCGACCGACGAGGAGCAGAAGGCTCGCGAGAGGGATATGCTTGAATACCAGATCAAGGATATCGACTCGAAGAAGTTGAAAGATGGCGAAGAGGAGACTCTTGAAGCCGAGAAAAAGCGGCTTGGAAGTCTTGAAAAGATAAACAAGCACGTTAATTTTTCCTACCGTGCGCTTGCAGGCGGGGAAAAGGGTGCTTCGGCTTCATATCTTTTGTCTCGTGCATCCGAGTCGCTCACCAAGATTTCGGACGTTATTCCCGAGGCGACGGAGATAGCTGAAAAGCTACTCGATATGAGCTACGAGGTTTCGGATATGGCGGACAGGGTTGCGGCGTTCGGCGATGACGACGGTGAGGATATCGATAGCCGTCTTGACAAGATCGAGAGCCGTCTTGAAGCGATTTCGGGTCTCAAGAGACGGTATGGCAGGGATATTAAGTCGATACTTGAATTTCGTGACCGCGCGGTCGAGAGGCTTGACGATATAGTTTTGTCTGACGAGCATGCGGCAGAGTACGAAAAGAGAATAAAAGAGCTTGAGGTGGAGGCGAGAGTCGCCGCGAAGACTTTGACTGAAAAGAGAAGAGCTGCGGCAGTCGATGCTTCGCAAAAAATTATGGAAACACTTGCATATCTCGATATGCCTAAGGTCAAGCTTGAGATTTTGCTTTCTCCGACCGATGATTTTACATCGTCGGGCTGTGACAGAGCAGAGTTTATGGTTGCCACCAATCCCGGTGAGCCGATGATGCCTATGTCGGAGATCGCCTCAGGTGGTGAGATGGCGAGAATAATGCTTTCGCTAAAGAGCGTACTTAACGAGAAAGACGGAGTCGGATGCGCTGTTTACGACGAGATAGACACGGGAATCTCGGGTAAGACCTCGAGAAAGATCGGTATCAAGCTCCACGAGATAGCAAAGGGTTGTCAGGTCATTTGTGTAACTCACTCGGCACAGATCGCGACGCTTGCCGACGATCATTATCTTATAGCAAAGCGTGAGGTTGACGGCAGAGCGCAGACGAGCGTTCGTCTGATCGAGGGCGAGGATAGAGTCGCGGAGGCGGGGAGGATCCTCGGCGGAATCAACGTTACCGAGGCGCAAAGGCAGGCGGCGAGGGACATGATCGAAAATATCAGCGAATAAATTTGCAAAAACGGTGAGAAATTTGATCTTATGTCTTGAAATTTCGCCGCGAATGTGATAAAATTATAAAGTTGTGTAAAAATAGAGAGGTTAGTGTAAAATGTTAAAGATTAAATTACAAATAGCCGAAAAAATATACGCGGGAGTCAAGGGTATCAATCCCGATGCCGAGATAGCGATCGAGGATATTGCTTCGATGCTCGAGTATCCCCCCGATGCGAGCATGGGCGACCTTGCGTTCCCTTGCTTTAAGCTCTCGAAGGCTCTTCGTCGCTCGCCCGTGCAGATCGCGGCTGCTCTTGCAGACGGTCTTTCGGGAGGCGCGCTTGCATCCGCAGAGGCTGTCAACGGCTATCTTAATATTAAAATAGACAATGCGTATCTTGGAGAGATAATTCTGCCCGAGATACTTGAAAAGAAGGAAAATTACGGTGCTCCCACATATCTTGGAGAGGGAAAGACGGTCGTTCTCGACTATTCCTCGCCTAATCTTGCCAAGCCCTTCCATATAGGACATCTTGGAACAACTGTCATTGGTCACGCAATAAAGAGACTGCATGAGTTTGCGGGCTACAAGTGTGTCGGTATCAACTACATCGGTGACTGGGGTACTCAGTTCGGTAAGCTTATAGTCGCTTACAAAAAGTGGGGCGACAAAGAAACCGTTGAAAACGGCGGAGTTGACGCGCTCGTTGATCTCTACGTGCGCATTAACAACGCGATCTCCGGTAATGAGGAGATGGGCATACCTGCAGATCCTTCTCTCGCTGATGAAGCAAGAGCAGAGTTCCTTAAAATGGAGCAGGGAGACAAGGAGAATCTTGATCTTTGGCGTTGGCTCGTAAAGCTTTCGATTAAGGCTAACGATAAGATATACAAGCAGCTCGGAATTGAGTTCGACAGCTACAAGGGTGAGAGTAGCTATACAGAGGATATGCCTGCACAGATCGAGAAGCTTCGTGAAGAAGGTCTTTTGAAGATAGACGATGGTGCATCTCTCGTTGATTTGAGTGAATATAATATGCCTCCTTGCCTTATTCTGAAGCGCGACGGCTCTACATTGTATCCTACACGTGATATTGCGGCAGCTTATGATAGAAAGCAGATGTATGATTTTGAAAAGTGCATCTATGTTACCAGCACACAGCAGATACTTCATTTTAAGCAGTGGTTCAAGGTAGTTGAGCTTATGGGATATGATTGGTATGATAAGCTCGTACACGTTCCTTACGGTACAGTTTCTATCAATGGCGCGAAGCTTGCTACCAGAACCGGAAACGTTGTTCTGCTTAAGGATCTCTTTCAGGCGGCGATCGAGAAGGTCAAGGGAATTATGGAGGAAAAGAATCCGAATCTTGAGGGCAAGGATGAGGTCGCAGAGGCGATCGGTGTGGGTGCGATAGTTTTCTATTATCTCACCAACAACCGAATCAAAGACATCAATTTCAATCTTGAGGATGCGCTTTCCTTCGACGGAAATACAGGACCTTACGTTCAGTACACCTACGCGCGCGCTTGCTCGGTGCTTGAAAAGGTCAATGGAAGCTATGGCGGCAAGATCGTGATCAGCGCAGATGCGGAGGCAGCACTTCTTAAGACGCTTTGTCAGTACGAGGAAAAGGTGCTTGCGGCTATTCGCGATTACGAGCCCTCGGTCATCACGAGATTTATTCTTGACGTTGCGGTGGCGTTTAACAAGTTCTATCACGAGTGCTCGATACTTAACGCTGAAAACGACGACGTTAAGGGAACGAGACTTTTGCTTACTGAGGCAACCAAGCACGTTCTTGGCTCGGCATTCTCGCTTATCTGTTTGAAAAAGACTGAAAAGGTTTAATTTTTACGGTTAATAATTGAAAGGAATAATATATTATGTCAGGACATAGCAAATGGGCTAACATCAAGCACAAAAAGGAAAAGACCGACGCGCAGAGAGCGAAGGTGTTTACAAAGATCGGTAAGGAGATCACTATTGCGGTAAAAGAGGGCGGCGGAGACCCCAATTCTAACGCGAAGCTTCGCGATCTTATCGCAAAGGCAAAGTCTAACAACGTTCCTAACGACAACATTGAGAGAACTATCAAGAAGGCTCTCGGCGGCTCGGGTGAAAACTACGAGGAGGTCGTTTACGAGGGATACGGACCTGCGGGCGTTGCGGTCATCGTTGAGGCTACTACCGACAACAGAAACAGGACTGCGGGCAATATCCGTTCTTATTTCTCCAAGTATCACGGAAATATGGGACAGACTGGTTGTGTAAGCTTCATGTTCGAGGAGAAGGGCGTTATCGTTATTACCGACGAGGACGGCGAGATCGACGAGGATCAGCTTATGGAGACCGCACTTGAGGCAGGAGCAGAGGATTTCTCCGGTGAGGAGGGCGTATTCGAGATCTACACCGTTCCCGAGGACGTCTACGCTATTTCCGAGGCGCTTAAGGCTGCCGGATATGAGATCGCGTCTGCTGAAAAGAGCAAGGTTCCTTCCACGACCGTTGAGCTTACAAGCGAGGACGACATCAAGTTTATGGGTCTTCTTATCGAGAAGCTCGAAGAAGACGATGACGTTATGGAGGTTTACCATAACTGCGACAACGAACTTTAAGTAGCATCAGCTCGTCGAGATTTACCGAATACTTCGTTGCTCCTCGCGTGCAACTTGACGTAGGAAAACTACGCCTGCGTTTTGCACGCTGTGGTGCGCCTTGTCTTCGAAAAATCTCGACGGCTGCTGTTTATAGCAGTGAAATACTTTTAAAGGTTAAAAATCAAATCTAATAATGAAAATAAGGAGGATAAAAATGAAGCAAAATCGAGCGACGAGACTTTTGTCAAACACGCTGATATTTACCGTTGGTAAGTTTGTGTCCAAGCTTATCGTCATTTTTATGCTCCCGTTTTATACCTCGTATCTTTCCAGCGCGGAGTACAGCACGTCGGATCTGATCACCAATCTTTGTAATTTGATCATTCCGCTTGCGTGTCTTGGCGTCAGCGAGGGAATTTTCAGAAACGCGGCGACAGAGAACGTCGACAAGGAATCGTTTTTCACCAACGGCGTTATGTTGATGGTATTTGGCTCGCTTGGATTTCTTGCGCTCTCTCCGCTGCTTAATCTGACCGGATATTTTAACGATTATATCTGGCTGATCATCTGCTACGTTATCGCATCGAATATTCATTCGGTCTGCTCGCAGTACGTTTGCGCTATCGGAAGGACCAAGCTTTTTGCA
>JAZSGD010000040.1:0-3971 GCA_045532555.1 Eubacteriales bacterium
GACATCTCCAACCACGACCTCGCGAATATCGACCTCGCACACGACCCCGTTTCGTCTGACTCTGCACCTCTGCTTGCCGCACTCGGCATCAAGCCGTTCAAAAGCCGCCGCCGAGCCGTATTCCGAAGCGGTAGATATCAAGGTCGCCAAAAGCACCGAGATTGCGATCCCCGCCGTCTCAAACCAATCGGCATTTCTGAACGTAAAAATAACGTTGATAATAAGCGCCCCTATCAGTATCTTTATAACAGGATCACCGAGATTTGAGACAAACTGCCTCAAAAAGCTCTTCCTTTTCCCCCTCGACAGTGAATTATCTCCGTGCTCCGCGCGAGATCGCGCAACCTCCGCGTCACTCAATCCCAAAGCACTCCCAAATCCGCTTTTTTTATATGTATTCGTAACCGTATCCCTCCCTTGCGCCATCCTAAAACAGATATATGCAAAAAAATCGGGATTTAGCCCAAAACAGCAAAAGCCAACAAAAAAGACCGCTAAACCAAAGGCAAAGCAGTCTTTTCTCCGCAAAAGCGGAATTTTTATGCCGTCAGCATCTTTCGTCCATCGAAACGTAATCTCTGGTCTTGGAGATACACTTGTACGCAGGACGAATGATCTTGTTCGAGGTGCAATATTCTTCCATGCGGTGAGCACACCAGCCCGCAACTCTCGCGATCGCGAAAAGAGGAGTATACATTTCGGTAGGAATATCAAGCATGCGGTAAACAAGACCTGAATAGAGGTCGACATTTGCGCACATATCCTTGTCAACTCCCTTGTATGCCTTAAATAGTGAGGGAGTGATAGTCTCGATCTTCTCAAGAAGCTCGAAATCCTCACCGTAGCCCTTGTCGTAAGCAAGCTTCTTGGCATAGGTCTTGAGCATAACTGCACGGGGGTCGGACTTCGTATAGATCGCGTGACCCATACCGTAAATAAGACCCGAGCCGTCGTTAGCCTCACCGTTAAGTATCTTAAGCAAGAAGGACGCGACCTCGTCCTCGTTGTTTATATCCTTGACGTTCGCCTTGATGCAGTCGAACATTTCCTGAACCTTGAGGTTCGCACCGCCGTGACGGGGACCCTTGAGCGCACCGATCGCCGCGCTGATCGCCGAATAGGTATCAGAGCCCGAGCTTGAGAGCACACGGCAGGTAAAGGTCGAGCAGTTACCACCTCCGTGCTCGGCATGAACGACGAGACAAAGGTCAAGCAGCCTTGCCTCCTCCTCGGTGTAGCTCTTGTCCGAGCGCAAAACTCTCAAAAAGTTCTCCGCAGTAGAAAGCTCGTCCTTGGGGTTGTGGAGATTGAGGCTCTTATCGAAAAATGCGTTCTGATAGACCGCGTAGGACTGCGCCGCGATAACGGGCAGTCGAGCAAGCAGCTCCATGCTCTGATGAAGCATATTTTCAAGTCCCGTATCGTCGGGATTGTCATCGTAAGCGTAGAGAGAAAGCACCGCACTCGCCATCTTGTTCATTATCGAAGCAGAGGGCGCCTTCATAATTATATCCTCGGTAAATCTCGGGGGCAGACGACGGTATGCCGCAAGAATATCGTTAAATTCGGCGAGCTCCTGCTCGTTGGGCAGATGTCCGAAGAAAAGCAGATAAGCACATTCCTCGAAACCGAATCTTCCCTCTTTCACAAAATTATTTACAAGAGAAGTGATCTTGTATCCGCGGTATTCAAGGCTTCCCTCGACCGCGCACTTCTCTCCCTCGTTCATAACGTAACCGTGCGCGTTACCAACTCTCGTAACGCCTGCGACTACACCCGAGCCGTCAAGCTCACGCAGACCGCGCTTGACTCTGTATTTATCAAACGAGCCCTTGGGTATAACGTAAGCCGACCGCGCATCGTCGAGCATAGACTGAAATTCTTTTTCAACTATCTCGTCGTGGTCGCTTTTATATTTTTTAGAATTAAGCTGCATTCATATCTCCTTTCCGCCGCGCGCGGCGCAAATTCGCAAGTAATTTTTGCACAGATCCTCAATGGGATCACGCAAAACAAGTATATTCATACATTTTATCACCAAATATCAAAATTTGCAATTAACAAATTGTAAACTTTCAATTTTCGGCACAATTTCCCGTGCCGACCTTTGTGTTTTGCAAGAATTCTTCGCCTCGAATTCAAATATTCAATCAAACACCACCCCGACGATCTTGCAAAAAACAGCTGAAGGTCATTGACAAAAAAAACAAACTCCTTTATAATGTTATTATAAGTTGTTATAGGGGCAAGCTCGTATGCTTTCGCAAGACTATGATATCAACAAGAGCCTCTTTCCAACAATAGCGGAAGAAAGGACAAAAATATGACAAAGGAATTCTTTCCCGACGGCACAACGCCTATCGACGATTGGTTTTACAATACCCGTATCCCCAACCTTTCGGAGCTTGGAAAACCTTATAAAATAACCGATTTCGGCGCCAAAAACGACGGAAATATATACACAAAAGAGATTCAATCGGCTATTGATGCCGCACACGCAAACGGCGGCGGCGTTATTATCATTCCAAAGGGCAGATTTATGTCAGGCGCACTCTTTTTTAAGTCAGGTGTGAACCTCTATCTCGAAAAGGATGCCATACTTATGGGTAGCGACGACATCTGTGATTATCCTCTTTGTTGGACGAGGATTGAGGGTCAATGTCGGTTATATTTTCCCGCCCTCGTCAATGCCGACCGTAACGACGGCTTCACTTTGTGCGGAAAGGGAGTGATAGACGGCAATGGATTTAAAGCATGGCGGGCATTCTGGCTTCGCTGGGAGTGGAACAAAAGCCTTTCAAATCTCGACGAGCAACGTCCTCGGTTGCTCTTTGTTTCCAATTCAAGCAACGTAACCATCGCCGAAACTACCTTTCAGAATTCTCATTTTTGGTCAACGCATATCTACATGTGTGACCATGTAAAATATCTGAATTGTAATATCCTGGCACCGCACTTCCCTGTCAGAGCGCCAAGCTCGGACGCTATCGACATAGATGCCTGTCACGATGTGCTGATCAAAAATTGCTATTTAAACGTCAACGACGACTCGGTGGTGCTTAAGGGAGGCAAGGGTGTAAATGCCGAAAAGCTTTCCGAAAACGGTGAAAATCAGCGGGTTTTGGTTGAGGACTGTCACTACGGATTCTGTCACGGTGTTCTGACCTGCGGCTCGGAGTCTATCCACAACAAAAACGTCATCGTCCGCAACTGTCACGTAGACGAAACGATATATCTGCTTTGGTTCAAGCTCCGCAACGACACCGCACAGCACTATGAATTTATACGCATAGAAAATATCGGCTGTGATAGCGCAAGAAGCTTTATAAATCTAAATCTTTTCGGCGATCAAAGCGACAACGGCCTTTCATCGAGGGTCAATGACGTAACCGTCAAGGATTGCTCCTGCAGCTGTGACGTTTTCTACGACGTAACCGTCACCGAAGGCAGAGCCTCTGCGCAAAATTTCACTCTTGAAAACCTGCAGATCAAATGCCGCGAGAGCAGATTTGACAAGGATCTCGTGAGGAATACCGTCGCAAAAAACATCGTCGTAAACGGCGAAATTCAATAATTCCACCGTCGATCTCCGCCCGATCCTTGCGCTAGATCATTCATACCGTAAACAACTCAAGCAAGACCCCCGACAGACTGCATTTTCAGTCTGTCGGGGGTCTTTTATCAGCACCTGTCCACGTTGACGATTACAAAATGATCAGGCTTTTCCTCTGCTATCCTTCCCTGAACAGCAGCCTTTATCTCGTCATCGGTCAGCTTGACCTCAAACGGTACGCTGATATCAAAAAGCAGATTGGTGTGAGTCTTTCCGCGAACGAATCTGAAATCGTGGATCTCAAACCTTTCGTCTACGGTCTTAACGCGATCCAAAACGAAAGCTCTCATATTATTGACCTCCTCGTCGTCGACAACGATGGGATCCATGTGAATATTCGACTGTATTCCAAGCTCGG
>JAZSGD010000038.1:0-3675 GCA_045532555.1 Eubacteriales bacterium
TAAGGTTCTCAAAGCAGCGCTCGGTGCATCAAGAGGCATGATGAAGGTCGGAATCGATATGAGAAAGACTCTTTTCAAGTCGGTTCTTGCGGCGTTTGGCGGCAGACTTGACCACGTTATCTGCGGTGGAGCCAAGCTTAATCCCGATCTTATAGTTGCTTTTGAAGAGTTTGGAATTTCCGTATTTGAGGGCTTCGGCATCACCGAGTGCTCGCCTCTCGTTTCGGTTACCCCATATTATGCAAGAAAGCTTGGAGCTATCGGTCCTACCGTTCCCTCTTGCAAGGTGCGAATAGATCCCAACGGCGAGGAAACTCCCGAGGGATACGTTATGGGTGAGGTTCAGGTCAAGGGTGACAACGTTATGATCGGTTACTACAATAACCCCGAGGCTAACGCTGAAGTATTTACCAATGACGGCTGGTTCCGTACAGGTGACGTAGGATATCTTGATAATGATAACTATCTCTATCTTACCGGACGCATTAAGTTCGTTATCGTGCTTGAAAACGGCAAGAACGTATTCCCCGAGGAGATCGAGGAGTATCTTGACGCTATCGATACTATCAGTGAATCGTGTGTTATCGGAAGAAAGAATCCCGACAGTGACGAGGTGGTTCTCACGGCGGTCGTTTATCCCGACTACACAAAGTTCCCCAAGGACGTTGACGACGCTACCGTAAAGGAAACTATAAGAAAAGCGATCAACGCGACGAACAAGAGACTTCCCAGCTACAAGCAGATCAAGGCTGTCGAGGTCAGAAAGACCGAGTTTGAGAAAACTACTACGAAAAAGATCAAGAGACAGCTTGTAAAATAATTTAAAGTAAAAATTCCCGAGATCATTGCATTTCGGGAATTTTTATGTTTTTTCTAGCGTAAAGAAAAGAATTGCGCTTTTATAGCGGTTTTTTTATCAAAAATTTGTGATATACTCTTGTTTTTTGACTTGTTTTGTGATATCATAAACTTATAAATAATAAAAAAGGACTGTGATCTATGAGAGACGGTTATATTAAGGTGGCATCGGCAACGCCCACGATAAAGCTTGCCGATACTGTTTTTAATACCAAGGCCTGCATCGATCTTGCAACGAGAGCAAGCGAAGCGGGTGTAAAGGTGCTTGTTTTCCCCGAGCTTACGCTTACGGGGTATTCTTGTGGCGACCTTTTTAATACTGAAACACTTTTGAGTGGTGCGCTCGACGGTTTGCGCGAATATATTTTGGCTACTGCCATGTACGATATGATATCTATCATTGGTCTGCCTATCCTGCACAGCGACAAGATCTACAACTGTGCGGCAGTCGTTTCTGGCGGTCAGCTTCTCGGACTTGTACCCAAGAAGAATTTGCCTAATCATACCGAATATTTTGAAATGAGAGCGTATACCCCTGCTCCCGACGATAACTTTGCATACGTTTTTGACGATAGTGTTGTCATATTCGGACTCAAGCAGATGTTCGTTTGCAGACAGATGCCGTCTCTACGCATAGGTGTTGAGATATGCGAGGATATCTGGGTCTTTGATCCTCCGTCAAACGCATTGGCGGCGGCAGGAGCTACGATAATTGCAAATCCTTCTGCTTCAAGCGAAGCAGTTGGCAAGGAGGATTATCGCAGATCCTTAGTTAAGGTTCAGTCTACCCGTACAATGTCGGGATATATTTACGCAAGCCTTGGACTCGGCGAATCGACCTCAAGCTCGGTTTGCTCGGGTCACTGTATGGTTTTTGAGAACGGCTTGTTACTTGCGGAGAGAAAGCCCTTTGAATTTGACGCGGGCGATATGGTCATCAGCGAGATCGACCTGCAGAAGATCGTTCGCGCTCGCAGAGCTTGCAACACCTTTTCAAAGGATACCAAGGGAAATGAATATTCCGAGATCGAATTTGATCTTTGCGAGGAGGAGACCGAGATTACAAGATTCGTTGATCCTCATCCATTCACTCCCGCAGACAAGACCGAGATGGCTCGTAACTGCGAAACCATACTTACTATTCAGTCTCAGGCATTGGCACACAGAATGACCTCGTCTTATTCTAAAAATATGGTCGTTGGTATTTCGGGAGGACTCGATTCCTGCCTTGCGCTTCTCGTTATGGTTCGCGCGGCTGACTATCTCAAGATGCCACGTAAAAATATAATCGCGATCACTATGCCCTGCTTTGGAACGACTGCGAGAACCAAAAACAACGCGACAGTTCTCTGTGAGAGACTTGGTGTCGATTTCAGATGCGTTGATATTTTTGATTCGGTAAATCAGCATTTCAAGGATATCGGACACGATCCGAGCGATCACAACGTAGTATATGAGAACGCGCAGGCGCGCGAGCGTACGCAGGTGCTTATGGATATTGCCAATAAAGAAGGCGGAATCGTAGTCGGCACGGGTGACCTTTCCGAGCTTGCTCTCGGTTGGGCGACCTACAACGGAGACCACATGTCGATGTACGGTGTTAACGCTTCAGTTCCTAAAACGCTTATAAGACACGTCGTAAGGCATTATGCAGATATTGAAAGGCAGAAGGGCGACGATGCTCTTGCGGATGCGATCTACGATATTATTGATACACCCGTATCTCCCGAGCTTCTTCCTGCCGATAAGGACGGAAAGATCTCACAGAAGACCGAGGATCTCGTTGGACCTTACGAGTTGCACGATTTCTATATTTACAACTTCGTTAAATACGGATTTACGCCCCGCAAGCTTTTCAGACTTGCGAAGATAGCGTTCGTCGGCACGTACGACGATCAGACCCTTCTGAAATGTCTTGAGGTATTTACGAGGCGCTTCTTCTCTCAGCAATTCAAGCGCTCTTGTATGCCTGACGGACCTAAGGTTGGCAGCATTTCGCTCTCAAGCGCCGATTGGAGAATGCCCTCCGATGCGACAAGCGCGATATGGCTCAAGGAGATCGAAGAGATCCGATCTGAGCTTTGAATTTAATAAAAAATCGCTTATGACGGTTGTCATAAGCGATTTTTTGGTTGTTTATATTCTCTTTTTTAGCAAAGACAGAGATACAAGTCTGACCGATAAGTATATGATACCGAAAAATACAGCATTTAATAAAAATCCAAGGATCGCCGAGCCTGTAATTAAATGTGCGCCTGCGTCCATAATGTAGAATTTTTCAAGTCCTGTCGTTGCAAACATTGAAAAGTTAAATGATGCGTAAAAGATCGTAAACGGGATCTGAAATAACGTGAAGCAAATAAGTTTGATAATATCATCCCTCATATGTTTTTGTTTGAAATATTCGATCGTTGTGAAGTTATTTTCACGGATCGATTCTCTCATTTTTCTGCGATACTCGACAAATGAAGTTTCAATATTGATAAAGAGTACCGAGAAAAAGAGATGAAATACGATATCGAAGATAAAAATGGACAGATTCACGGTGTGAGGCTCATCTTCTGCGATAATAGTGAGAGAACTCGAAAGGAATATCGAAAATGCTATCATTGCCGCGAGGTGTGCAGCTATCAGAATTCCGATCCAATTTATAATTTTTTTGATCTTTTCCCTTTTCATAATAACCTCCAAGTGATGTGATTAAAGTCTTGTGAAATTTATAGCTGTTTTATGTAAGCGAGAAGCTCATCAAAGCTTCCCTGAGGATATGCGGATATATCCTTATTGTCTTTGTTTATAAGGCAATCGGTGAGCAAG
>JAZSGD010000335.1:0-3679 GCA_045532555.1 Eubacteriales bacterium
CGATAATATCTTCTGCAATACGCTTGTCGACAGAATAAACACGGGATATCCCAAGGACGAGAAGATCGACCTCAGCTTTGATGACAAGATGGTCAACACCAGCGAGTATTTTCACCTTTGGGTAATCGAGGGCTATGCCGACCTCTGCTCCGAGGTTCCCTTCGATAAGTGCGGTCTTAACGTAATCGTGACCGACAATCTTGAAATGTACAGAACCAGAAAGGTCCGCATCCTCAACGGCGCTCACACTTCTCTCGTGCCCTACGCTCTGCTTTCGGGCTTTGACACCGTAAAGAGCTGCATCGACGACGAGGGAATGCTCACTCACATCAAAAAGTGCGTTTACGACGAAATCATTCCCACGCTCGATCTTCCCCGCGAGGAGCTTATCGAGTACGCGGATAACGTAATAATCCGTTTTTCTAACCCCTATATCAGACACATGCTGATCTCGATCGCACTTAACAGTGTAAGTAAATTCAAGGTTCGCGTTCTTCCCTCTATCCTTGAGTACATCAAGAGATACAACAAGATGCCCGAGACCCTTCTCTTCTCCTTTGCAAAGCTTATCGACTTCTACACCACCGATATGACCAACGACGATCCCGAGGTCACCGCGTTTATGAAGTCCTCGACCGTCGGCGAGATCCTTGCCAACGAAAAGCTTTGGGGCACCGATCTCTCCTTCCTTGAAAAAGAGGTAGCAAAGTATGTCGAGAGAAAATAATCTCCTTATCATAAACAAGCTCGACAACGTGGGCATAAACCTCGCAGACGGGCACAAATACGCCCTTCGCGACATCAAAAACGGCGAGAACGTAATAAAATACGGTCAGCCGATCGGTCACGCGACCGAGGATATCGGGGCAGGCGACCACGTCCACACCCACAACGTCAAGACAAATCTTTCGGGCAAGCTCGAGTACACCTACGAAAAATCCGAGTGCCACGACGAAAAGATCGACAGTGACCTCACCTTTATGGGCTACGTCCGCGAGGACGGTCAGGTCGGTATCCGAAACGATATCTGGATCGTCAATACCGTCGGTTGCGTCAACAAGATCGCAGAAAAGCTGGCAGAACTTACGGGGGCAAAATATTTTCCCCATCCCTTCGGCTGCTCGCAGCTTGGAGATGATCAGACCACCACGCAGTACGTCTTGCGCGGAATGGTCAACCACCCCAACGCAGGCGGCGTGCTCGTGCTCGGTCTTGGATGCGAAAACAACAATATCGACGTTTTCAAATCGGTGCTTGGCAAGTGGAACGACAAGCGCGTCAAATTCCTTAATGCACAAGACTTTTCCGACGAGATCGCTGAGGGTGTAAAGCTTATTGGAGAGCTCAGAAAATATGCCGACACGTTTAAGCGTCAGCCCGTACATATCTCCAAGCTCAAGGTCGGACTCAAGTGCGGCGGAAGCGACGGTCTTTCGGGAATAACCGCAAATCCCCTCGTCGGCAGATTCTGCGACAAGCTGGTATCCTACGGCGGCTCCTGCGCTTTGACCGAGGTTCCCGAAATGTTCGGTGCGGAGCATCTGCTTATGAACAGATGCGAAAGCGAGGAAATATTTGATAAGACCGTGAAAATGGTCAACGATTTCAAGGATTATTACACCCGATACAATCAGGTTATTTACGAAAACCCCTCCCCGGGAAACAAAAAAGGCGGTATTACCACACTTGAGGAGAAATCCCTCGGCTGTATTCAAAAGGGCGGCCTTTCCACCGTCGTCGACGTCCTTTCCTACGGCGACCGACTTGAAAAGAACGGTCTTTCGCTCTTGACGGGACCCGGAAACGACATAGTAGCCTGCACCAATCTTATGGCGGCGGGAGTTCACGTAATTCTCTTCACCACTGGACGCGGCACGCCCCTCGGCACCGCAGTCCCTACCGTAAAGATCGCAACCAATCACTCCCTTGCCGAAAGGAAGGCAAATTGGATCGATTTCGATGCCTCTCCCACCCTTGACGGTAACGACCTCTCCGACGAGCTTCTTGCTTGCGTCGTAAGAGTTGCAGAGGGCGAGCAGACCAAGAACGAAACCAATAAATACGAAGAAATTTCAATATTTAAGGACGGAGTAACGCTATGAGTTTTATTAACGATGATTTCATGCTAAAGACCAAAACGGCAAGAGAGCTTTACGAGTCGGTCAAGGATCTTCCCATAATCGACTACCTCTGCCACATCAGCCCCAAAATGATAGCCGAAAACCATCAGTTCAAGAACGCGTACGAGCTTTTCCTCGGCGGCGACCACTACAAGTGGCGTCAGATGCGCACCAACGGCGTTGACGAAAGATATATCACGGGCGATGCCGACGACTACGAAAAGTGGCTCGCGTTCGCAAAGACCGTTCCGCTGCTCATCGGCAATCCTCTTTATCATTGGACTCACCTCGAGCTTAAGAGATATTTCAATATCGACGAAACCTTGTCCGAGGACACCGCAAAGGCTATCTGGGATAAGATCAATGCACTGCTCGCAACCGATGAATACAGAGTTCAGGGGCTCATTAAAAAGAGCAACGTAGAGACCATCTGCACGACCGACGCTCCCTACGACACGCTCGAATATCACAGAGCTATCAAGGGCATCGAGGGCTTTGACACCAAGGTCATTCCCGCATTCCGCCCCGACCTCGCGGCGATCAATCCCGACTTCCCCGAGCGCCTCGATTTCTTCCACGAAAACGGCTGCCGTCTTTCCGACCACGCGGTCGACTCTATGGACGACGAAACTATCGAGAAGCTGATCTATCTCGGCGAGGAGTATGCAAAGCGTGGCTGGGTATGGCAGCTCCATATCGGCGCTCTGCGTAATAATAACTCAAGAATGTTCGAAAAACTCGGACCCGATACGGGCTTTGACTCGGTCAACGATTTCCAGATCGCAGAAGGACTTTCGAAGATCCTCAACGGTCTTGACAAAAAGGATATGCTCCCCAAGACAATCCTCTACACCCTCAACCCCAAGGACAATTACGTCCTCGGAACAATGCTCGGAAACTTCCAGGGCGGCGGTATCCCCGGCAAGATTCAGTTCGGCTCGGGCTGGTGGTTCAACGACCAGAGAGACGGTATGGAGAGCCAGATGAGAGCTCTTGCAAACCTCGGCATGATCGCGCGCTTCGTCGGTATGCTGACCGATAGCCGCAGCTTCGTTTCCTACACAAGACACGAATATTTCAGAAGAATTCTCTGCAACCTGCTCGGCAAATGGGTCGAGGAGGGCGAATACCCCGCAGATATGGCGCAGCTCAAGAAGATCGCCGCAGATATCTGCTACTACAATGCAAAGAATTATTTTGGATTCTGACCAACACAAAAAATCGGGTCACGGATGTGAGCCGATTTTTTGTTATTTCGACGGAAAGGTTCCGTTCTTCAAGGATTCAAGCATAATTATCGCGCTGCTTACGTTAGTCGCAAGCGGGATCTTCTGCACGTCGCAAAGTCTTAGCAGAGCCGAAACGTCAGGCTCGTGGGGCTGTGCGGTCAGAGGGTCGCGAAGGAATATGATCAAGCCAAGCTCGCCATTCGCAAGCATCGCACCGATCTGCTGGTCTCCGCCAAGGGGACCGCTTTTCATTCTGTGTATCGAAAGTGAGGTCTCGCCCATGATAAGCGTTCCCGTCGTGCCGGTAGCATAAAGCTCGTAGTTTGCAAG
>JAZSGD010000072.1:0-13632 GCA_045532555.1 Eubacteriales bacterium
CGATATAACGACCACGTCGCCATAGCCAAGCTGCACCTCTCTGTGCTCACCGAACGCCATTCGGTAAAGCGCACTCATAGGCTCGCCCTGGCTTCCCGTGGTCACTATGGTCAACTGCTCGGGAGTATATTTCTTGATCTCGGAAATATCTATAAGCACTCCCTTGGGAACGTGCATATAGCCAAGCTCGACAGCCGCACCGACTATGTTGAGCATACTGCGTCCCGTCACTGCAACCTTTCTGCCGTGTCTTGCAGCGGCATCGATTATCTGCTGCACGCGGTGAACGTTCGACGAAAACGTTGCTATGACTATTCGCTCCCTCTTGTGTGTTGCGAAGATGTATTCAAGCGATGAGCCGACCTTTCGCTCAGACGGGGTGCTTCCTGGCCTTTCTGCGTTCGTGGACTCGCACATCAGGAGCAATACTCCCTCTTTACCGATCTCGCCAAGCCTCGTGATATCCATTATTTCTCCGTCAATGGGAGTAAGATCGAGCTTGAAGTCGCCCGAATGAACGATCGTTCCAAGCGGAGTTCTAATCGCGAGCGCACACGCGTCGGCTATCGAGTGATTGACGTGTATAAACTCGACCGTCATACCGCCGAGCGCTATGGTGTCTCCCGCCTTGACCTCAACGAGCTTGGGCGTCACGTCGAGAGAAAACTCCTTGAGCTTATTTCTCACTATTCCCACGGTAAGCTTCGTACCATATATAACGGGATTGATATTTCTCAAAACGTAAGGTATCGCGCCGATATGATCCTCGTGCCCGTGAGTCAGAACGATACCGCGAACGCGCGACGCGTTTGCCTCAAGATAGGTCACGTCGGGAATTATGAGGTCAACGCCTGGGGTCTCCTCGTCGGGAAACGCAAGACCGCAGTCGATGACGATTATATCGTCGCCGCATTCAATAGCGGTCATGTTTTTACCGATCTCGTTCAATCCACCAAGAGGAATGATACGCACCTTTGCATTCTCGTCGAATCTGACCGAAGACACGGTTTTTTCTTTCTTTTGAGTGTTGGTGGATTTTCTTTTGCTTTGTGCTGACTTCTCGTTATGAGCCTGAGCCATGCGCTTACTTCCCGCCTCATTTTTCGCGCCTTTTTTTGCCGTTTCAAGCTTAGCGGCCTTCTTAGCTGCATCGCCTTTCGCGCTCTTTTTAACCGTCTCAAGCTCTGCCAAGTCGATCTTGACCTGCTGCTCGGAGGCTTTCTGCATCGCTTTGGCTCGGTGCGAATTCTTCTTTTGCATTGCGGGCAGCTTCTTTATCTGCTCCTTTGTTTTTTTATTGCCCGATTGCTCGGATTTTTCGTATCTGTTATTGGGCTTTTTGTTATCGTTATTTTTTGCCATTAAATTACCTGCCTTTCTTACCAATTAAGCGTTTTAATACCGTTTTCGAGCAAGACTTCAAGGCGCGCCCTTTTAGCGCACCTAATGCTCTATGTAGCCGGACCGCAATCTGCCGTCTTCGACCTACGGCAACGGTCTGACCTTGATCGGCGATCGCAGGAGAAATACGATGCCTGAATTTATAGTTAAAGAGAAACCTCTTAACAAGATCAAAAATCACTTTGATCATTATACACCAAAAAATGCCTTTTGTCAATAGTATCCCTTCGACAAAAGACGTCAGAATTCACACAAGGACGTGAATCAATCCCATCAGTATCGCTCCAAATGCTGTTCCGGAGCAAAATACTGCAAAAGCGAATAGATATTTTTTCGCGCCTCTATCCCTTTTTTCTCTCTTTTTATCCGTACAGGCATCAATGACCTTGTACGCCTCCGAAACCATATCCTCTCCGTCAGCCTTGGTATTCGGTCTTATGACGAAATATGCCTCCTCAAAAAAACGGTTCTCTGCCGTTTTCACCACTATCATTTGCTTTTGCGCGCCCTTTAACATAAATTCTCCTCCACAATATACATTTTATCTATTTTTTACCCGTGCAAAGCCCTTTAAATCGCAAGGCTGCAAAATCCCCGCATTTCCCCTGATTCCATATTTCGGCAGTTCTCGTTTCCATTCGACACCAAAATTGTTAACAATACATTAAATTCCATTTTTGGTGTTGACAATCCATTTTTCGTGTGATAAAATCTAATTACATCGACAGAAATCATGCCGCCGACGGCGGCGGAATGGAGGTTAATATGAAATCAACTGGAATCGTAAGAAAGGTCGACGAGCTTGGCAGAGTCGTGCTCCCAATCAGCATCAGACAGACTATGGATATCAACGAGAAGGATTCGCTTGAGATCTTCACCGACGAAAACAGAATAATCCTTCAGAAATATCAGCCCTCCTGCGTATTTTGTGCAAATGCCGATAACATAATTTTCTTCAACGGCAAGCGCATCTGTGAGGACTGCCTCAAAAAGATAAAAGAATCGTTTTAAGCTTTAATTCATCGTAAAATCGAGAGAACGTTTTGTGTTTTTTGCAAAGCGTTCTCTTTTTACATAAAAAAACAAATTAAAAATGCAAAAATCTCTTGCCGAATCGACTTGAATATGATAAAATATAGTTAATCCACATGTTCAGAAAGGATTGTATATGAAAAACTTTGAGATTATTGAAAAAATAAACTGCGGTGCGCTCGACCAAAAATTCTCCACCCTCTACGGAAAAGAAAACGTCGAGTCTGCAAAGCAAAGATATACTGACGCTGTCGCAAAATTCATCGGAGCTTACGGAGAAGACCGCGAGCTCTCTTTATTCAGCGTTGCGGGAAGAAGTGAGCTTTCGGGCAACCACACCGACCACAATCGCGGATGCGTTGTCGCGGCATCGATCAGCCTTGACGTCATCGCCGTTGCCTCCCCCACGGATGACGGAATCATCACGGTCATAAGCGAGGGCTTTGGCAAGGATATTGTAAATATAAAGGAATACTGCGCTCCCAACACAGAAAAATTCGGCACGAGTGAGTCGATAGTAGCGGGAATGTGCGCAGGTCTTTCAAATAGCGGATACAAAACGGGAGGATTTGTGGCATATGTTACCTCCAACGTGCTCAAGGGCTCGGGACTTTCCTCCTCCGCCGCGTTTGAGGATATGATCGGTACGATCGAAAGCCATCTCTACAACGATGGCAGAGTCGACAACGTCGAGATCGCCAAGCTCGCACAGTGGGCAGAAAACAAATTCTTCGGCAAGCCCTGCGGTCTTATGGATCAGGTCGCTTGCGCTGTCGGCGGAATAGTCGCCATAGATTTCAAAAATACTAAAGATCCCGTTATCACTCCCATTGATTTTGACATTACGGGCGCGGGCTACAACCTTTGCATAGTCAACACGGGCGGCAACCACGCAGACCTGACCGACGATTATGCGTCAGTCCCCGCAGAAATGAAATCCGTAGCCGCATATTTTGGCAAGGAGGTATTGCGCGAGGTCGACGAGGCTGAGGTCATCGCTAACGTCGCCGATCTCCGCGAAAAGCTCGGTGACCGAGCAATTATGCGCGCGCTTCACTTCTTCGAGGAAAACAAGCGAGTCGGCATGCAAAAAGCGGCGCTCGAATCGGGGAATCTTGACGCATTCTTTGAAAACGTCAAAGCATCGGGACGTTCGTCGTTCTGCTATCTGCAAAACGTATATACTAACAAAAACGTCTCCGAACAGGGTCTTTCTCTGGCGCTTTGTCTTGCCGAGCGTATCCTCAAGGATAAAAAAGCCGCGTGGCGAGTTCACGGTGGAGGCTTTGCGGGCACTATTCAGGCATTCGTGCCCTCGGATACCGTTGCCGAGTTCAAAAACACAATGGACTCCTGCTTTGGTGAGGGCGCTTGCATAGTTCTGAACGTGCGCCCCGTCGGAGCGACTAAAATACTCTAAAGATCGGAAAGCTTATGAAATACGAAAAAAATAACCGTCCAAGATTACCGCAAGAAAAAAAGGTGATCTCTCCCGAAGCAAAGAAGCGCGCACTGCTGTTGGCAGTCAACGTCATCACCTTTACTATAATTTATTTCGTGGCGATAAATCTCAACGTCATCGTTCTGCCTGCTTCGATCCTTGGATTTCCCATATTCCTGGCGCACGTAGTCACGATCTTGTATTGGGTAGCTCTCGCAGTCTTTCTGATCGTTTACGTCGCGTACAATCGTGCATTCAGCCGCAAGGGTATCACCGTCGAAATGCTCCCTGATACGTGGACGGCAGAACAAAAGACCGAATTCGTCGAGGACGGACAGCGCAGACTTGAAAACTCCAAATGGATGCTTTCGGTCATCATACCCTTGATCGTGCCGATAATGCTTGACGCGATCTACCTGTTCACCTGGCCCATAATAGAAACTCTTTTCTCTCTCAATTAAAGGAAACAACAATGCCAAACTGTAAAATATGCTCTCTCTACTCGGGCTCGAGGGGCAACTCCACCTTCATATCTGCGGGAGGAGCAAATATACTTATAGATGCGGGAAAAAGCGCAAGATCGCTCTGCCGTGCTCTATCGGATATCGGAGTCGACGTAGACGATATCGACGCGATCTTTATCACCCACGAGCACAGCGACCACATCTCCGCCCTGCAAACTCTCTCGCACAAGCATAGCATACCGATACATATCCTTCTGCGCTCTGCCGAGGTCTTCAACGGGCTTTGTGACGAAAAGCTCTGTTTAAATCTCCGTCTTTATGAAGGAAACTCATTCGAAACCACTATTAAGGGACTTACCGTAAAGGCATTCCCCACCCCTCACGACAGCCGCGCGGCAGTCGGATACAAGCTCAGCTTTGAGGAAGATGGGCAGACGGTATCCATTGCCGTTACCACAGACACGGGTCACGTGACCGACGTTATGCTCGAAAATCTTTCGGGTTGCTACGCGGCGGTCATTGAATCGAATCACGACGAGGAAATGCTCGAAAACGGGCCCTATCCGTATGAGCTTAAGAGGCGAATTGCATCGAAGCGAGGTCACCTATCCAATGCAGACTGCGCCATGCTCGCAAGTCAGCTCTACGAGAACGGTACTCAACACATTATGCTGGCGCACCTGAGCGAAGAAAACAATCTGCCCGAGCTTGCCTACAACGAGGTCTTTACTGCCATTGCCGACCCCTGCTTTGACCTCAAGGTAGCACGTCAGGACGAATCAGTCTGGCTTACGGACGGCAGTAATGAGGAGACCGATGTCAAGGAGGCTTTATGGCTACGATCAGATTTATAACCGTCGGAACGCTCAAGGAAGACTATCTGCGCGACGCAGTAAAGGAATACGAAAAACGTCTTTCGGGATTTTGCAAGGTCGAGCAGGTCAATCTCAAAGAGGCAAAGCTGCCAAACGACCCCTCCGAAAGCGATATTAAAAAAGCACTCGCCGAGGAGGCTCGCGCCATACTTTCGGCAATGCCCGAGCGCTCTTACAAGATCGCAATGTGCGTTGAGGGTAAGCAATTCTCGTCCGAGGAGCTTGCCGACAAGATAGAGCACGCTTTCAGCGTTGCCAACGAGCTCTGCTTCGTTATCGGCTCGTCTCACGGGCTCGACGACAGCGTAAAAAATGCCGCTGATCTGAAGCTTTCGGTCTCCAAAATGACCTTTCCCCACCAGCTTATGCGCGTTATCTTGCTCGAGGGTGTCTACAGATGTATGAACATCATAAAAGGCACCAAATACCATAAATAAAAGAATTAAAGCCGCCGTTTTTTCATAGAATGATATTAAAATTGCCGCACATCGCGGCAGAATGAGGTTATCAACTATGAAAAAAACGGCGGCTTTATTTTTGGCACTATTACTCTTGATCTCCCTGCTCACTTCTTGTGCGAACGAAAAAAAAGCACCGAGCTGTCTTTCGGTGCTTGAAGCTATGGTTGACGCGGAGGTCGGATTGCCCGCAGGCAGAATATACTCGCTTTCCGCAGATGAGAACGGCGATTTTCTTTCCGAGTCGCTTATAAAAGCGCTTTACGGTAACGGTTCTCTGCCCGCGGTGTCAGCGTCTTGGATAGACTGCGCCACGTTTATTTCTACACTCGGTCACCCCTGTGAGCTTGCGGTCGTGTATTGTACCGACAGAAATGCTGCGGAGGACACGGCAAGACTGTTCGGCTCACGGCTCAATTCTCTCAGGGCGCTTAAATCCGATGAGGACTACGGAAACATGCTCGACCATGCGCAGATCTCGATATGCGGAAATTTCGTCCTTATGATAATCTCCTCCGACCCCGATAACGCGCTGAAAATAGCCAAAAAGCTTATTTAAAAATCAGAATTGACCCATTATCCAGTACACAACACCCCATATAGCACCAGCCAGCGTGCCGTAGAGCAGTACGGGACCCGCGACTGTAAAAATCTTCGCGCCCACACCGAGAATAAGCCCTTCCGCCTTTGAGTCGACCGCGGGGGACACGACCGAGTTCGCAAATCCAGTTATCGGCACGAGCGTGCCGCCGCCCGCACGCTTTGCTATCTTTTCAAAAAGTCCAAGTCCACTGAGAAGCGCCGCAATAAAGATCAGCGTCACCGAACAAAGCGTACCCGCATCCTTTTGCGGCATTCCGAGTATATCCCCGTATAGAAAAAGCAATCCCTGCCCTATCGTGCATATAAAGCCGCCGACACAAAACGCCCATGCACAATCCTTGACTATAGGAGAGCTTGGAGCGTGCGCGTCGGCGTATTTTTTGTAAGTCTCGTTTCCGATGTTCATTTCCACACCTCATTTCGTGAAGTTTTGTTATTATTTTTCCCCGAAAGCTTTTTTCAATCCTTTTTCACAGATGTAATTCCTACCAACCTCTTGACAACCCAATTTAAAAATTATATAATTATTACAGTTATGAAGACACGGAGGGATCGATATGTCCAAATGGGATGATTTCAAAAAATCGCTCGGCAATTTTGCAGACAAAACCGTCTCAAAAACGCGCGAGCTGACAGATACCGCTTCACTTAAGATCAAGATTGCCAACAAGGAAGCTGACCGCGACATCGAATACAAAAGGCTCGGCAAGCTGACCTATGCCAAATTAAAAGCGTCCGACAGCCACAGCACCGAGGAATTGACCGTAAAAATCTCCGAATCAATCGAAAAGCTTGATAAGATCATCTCCGAGCTTGACGCTCTCAAAAATGAGGACGACGGAAGAAAAGCCGCAAAGGAATCCGAAAAAGCGGCAAGGGCTGCGGCTCGTAGCAACGATGACGATGACGAGGAGCTCAACATCGACACGATCAACGATTTTGATGCGACAAAATCGGAAGAAAATCCGGACACCGCTTCAGTTTAATAATTTTCTGCCTTAACTTTGTCGAGGGCATCCTCGGCAATCGTTTATTAGTAACCGCCACACAGGGAGGCATTTATGTTCATCCTTCACGCCCCGCCGCAAGACGAAAAGCTATACACCGACTACAAGGTAACGGTTAACGGGATATCGGCAAGCCTGCCGCTATGCCGTGTCTCCGCTATGCCCTATAACACCGCGTGGCCGGGATATCAGCGACCGATCGATCAGACCGAAGAAGCGGCTTTTCTCTCATTTGAGTCCGACGAAACAGTCACTCTGACCGTGACCTATAAAAAAGTTCCGAAAGAGGTAACAGTCCGTCCCCTTTCCAAGCACGTAAAGGTGTCGGTCGACGGGAATACCGTAACCTTGACTCTTAACGAAATCGGGGCATATACCGTCGAAGCCGACGGATTTCACCACGCACTGCACGTGTTTTTCAATCCCGTAAATGACTTTGAAAAATACACGACGGGTGCAAAAACCATTCTGCATTACCCTGCGGGCGTGCATCACGTCGGACGAGTTGAGCTCGGATCGGACACAACCGTTATTCTCGACTCGGGCGCGTGCGTTTACGGCTCGTTTATGGCGATCTGCGCGCAAAACGTGACGATCTGCGGCTACGGTGTCATCGACGGCAGCGAGGAAAAGCGAGAGACCGTCAACGACCTGTTTCCCCTTGACTATTACAACACTATTCCCGCCGACCGCGAGGCAATATTAAGCCTGATCGAAAAAAATCGCGCGCTCGACGGCATCGTGCGCTTTTACGATTGCAAAAACGTTCGTCTTGAGGGCGTTATTATGCGCGATAGCGCAACCTTTGCCTGCGTCGGTGCAAGATGTGAGGACGTCAGGATAGAAAACGCAAAAGCCGTTGGGATGTGGCGCTATAACTCCGACGGAATAGATCTTTTCAACTGCTCCCGCACAGTGATAAAAAATTGTTTTCTCCGCAACTTTGACGACTGTATAGTCCTCAAGGGCATCTGCGGCTGGGATGATCGCGATATGAACGATATTCTTGTCGAAGGCTGTGTTACTTGGTGCGATTGGGGCAGAAATCTCGAGATCGGCGCTGAAACAAACGCTCGGGAATTCAAAAATATAATATTCCGCAATTGTGACTGTATTCACGGCTCGTCTATTTGCCTTGATATCCATCACCACAATCGCGCCGAAATATCTGACGTAGCGTTCGAGGATATACGAGTCGAATACACTCGCCACCAGCTCCCCGACACCTATCAGCACGATATGAAAGCACCCTTCCCCACCTTTGAAACTACAAGACACCCTCTGCTCATGGCGATCCCGATCTACGCTATGGGGCTTTTCTCAAAGGACGGTAAACACGGCTGCGTTCACGACGTGAGCTTCAAAAACATTCAGATTTTGACCGACAGCCCCGACATTCCCGTGCCCGAATCGGCATTTATCGGACTTGACAAAGAACACACCGTGAGTTGCGTCAAGGTTGAAAACGTCACCTTCAACGGCAAAGCACTCCACGGCGACGAAATGCGTATACATCGAAACGAATTTACACACGATATAGAATTGGATTGAGGTTCTCAAATATCAAAAAGGCAATATCAAACCGTTATGGAATGATATTGCCTTTCATCTTCCCCCACCAGATTTCCTAAATGACAGTCAAATTCTTTAAAAATTTATAAAAACATTTTAATTTAGGTTGACAATATCCTAAAATTTGTGTATAATAATAGTGAAACAACAAAAAGGAGGTATGTAAAATGAATTTGAACACGAGCCAAATTGTTTCCATTTCCGAGGCAAATCAGAATTTTTCCCGCGTGGCGCGAATGGCTGACAAGCACGGCGAGCTTTATATTTTCAAAAACAATAAACCCAAATATAAGTTGGTTGATATCGAAAAGGATACCACCATTGAAATGAGCGACGATGAGAAGATCGATTTTGTGGCGGCGCGCATTTTGAAGCTCTACCGCCCTGCCTTCGAGGAGCTTGCGAAGTGAGGAATAGACGATGATAAAGTTTAGTCAAGAAAAAGTATTACTTCTGCACAAGCTGATCACAGAGGAAACGGGCGGCGATCCAAACGTGCGCGATATCGCTCTGCTGAATAGCGCATTGGAATCGGCGTTTGCTACGTTTGACGGAAAAGAATTATATCCCACAAAGCAGGAAAAGGGCGCGCGCCTTGGATTCGCTTTGATCTCCAACCACGCCTTTGTGGATGGGAACAAACGAATCGGAATGTACGTTCTTCTCACGTTTCTTGAAACCAATGGAATAAAACTCCGCCCCACCAACGCCGAGGTCGCGCGAGTCGGCATTGCTGTAGCAGCGGGAGAGATGAAATATCAGGAATTGCTGGATTGGATTTTGGAAAACGAGGTGTGATAAAAAATGCTTAACGGAATCCCGATATCAGAATTAAGATTGATCGTGCATAGCGTTGTTTTCACACTATTATTTCTCAGCTTGATGGTTGCCTTAGGCTTTTTGGGATATGCTTCTCTGAAATTGAAGAATCCGAAAGAAAAGGAACACCTACGAAAGCTCAAAGAGAAGGCACAAAGCGACGAGCTTGCAAAAAAGCAACTTGAAAAGATCGAACGTAAGAACAAGCGCAGACGTAAGCGCGAGAAAGAAAACATCATTACAGACGCAATTATTTGGAGTATCTCTGTCTGTTTGGCTATCGTTATCTTGGCGTGGGGCGTGATTCCGGGATGGACGGATTATGTCAAGAAGGATTACGTAGTTTACAAGGGCGAAATAACAGTTTGTCAAAAAATAAGGCGCTCATACATAGAGCTTGAGGATGGTACTGTCATTTGGGGCATAGG
Source organism: Eubacteriales bacterium (assembly GCA_045532555.1). Lineage (GTDB taxonomy): Bacteria > Bacillota > Clostridia > Oscillospirales > CAG-272 > SVTX01. Next base: position 10,101 of record JAZSGD010000072.1, read on the forward strand.
CAATTTCGATCAAAAAGATACCTACGGAACAGTAATTTATTCAAGAAGAACGAAACAATTTTTGGGTGGAATCCATTAAAATAAAAGGCAATATCACCGATTCAGGTGATATTGCCTTTTATTTTACTCCACTAACCCACTCATCCGGTCCAGCATATTCTCCACAAATATCCCATACCCCACAGTCGGATCGTTGATCATAACGTGCGTCACCGCGCCGATAAACTTGCCGTTCTGTATTATCAGCGAGCCACTCGGGAGTATGGTCAATAAAGGACAACACTTTTTTACGAAAATTCATAAAGGCACACCGTCATTTTAGCGGTATGCCTTTGTTGTATGGTTGCTTTTTACTTACTTGCGATAATAAGTCGAGCCCCAAGTATTATGTGAAAAATATTCTGCCGCAGAAGCGGGATCAGAAAGCATACTGCTTTCAATTGCCCGACCGCCGGTTACTTGCCAACCGTTAGGATTTTGAAAAGTCAGGCTTGTGAGACTACTGCAAGAAGCGAACGCATATTTTCCAATACTGCTGACACTCTCGGGAATAATCACATTATTTAAACTTTCGCACCCGTTAAACGCTAAGTCTCCAATGCTTGTTACGCCATCGGGAATGGTAATGCTTGTAAGGCTTTTGCACCCGTTAAATGCAGACGAGGGAATCTCTGTAAGACCACTCGGAAGTCGAATCGTCGTTAGACTTTCACAGTCGAGGAATGCGCCTTGTCCGATACTTGTCACACTATCCGCTATCGTGACGCTTATAAGCTTTTTATAGCCACCCAATCCACCATAAAATGAGGAAAAACTTGTTCCGGAATTGATTACAACAGTTGTGAGGTTTTCATCCGGGATATAAGCCGCCAGTTCTGCGGGAAGCGTAACATCGGTTATATTTTCGCAACCGTAGAATGCATAGCGGCCCATGTTTGTTATACTGTCGGGGAGAGTAAGTTTTTTAAGATTTATGCACTCAGCAAACACATAGTTGGGAATTTGAGTAATGCTATCAGGAATAATTAGTTCTTCTATCGTTTTGTTGCCCGCAAAATTATATTCGTTTTTATTATCTCTACCGATTGCCAAAACAGGTTGATTTTTATACGTAGATGGAATCGTAACGATGGGGTTGTCTCCCGTGTAACCGATGACCTCATAACCACCGTCACACGCCTTGAACAAGAAATTCTCTGCTTCTTCTGTAATAGGGATAAACTTTGCATAAACCTTTAAAACCATATCGTCGGATATAGGGGTATCTAACAGAGAATTCGCGGTGAATTTGTCATTCCATCTTCCATCATCTAAATACCAGCCATCAAAGTCAAATCCCTCCTTTTTAGGATTTTTGGGGATATCAATTTCTGACTTGTCTTTTGTCGAAACGGTTTTATAAACCTCTCCGTCCACAATGAACTCTACCTTGAATTTGACGTTGGAACAAGAGAAAAGCATCGAAAAACACAGAGTTGACAAAAGTAAAAGTGATAAGAATTTTATGATTTTTAGCCGATACATAAGGAACCTCCTAGTTTTTTTGCATTGTGAGCTATCAAAATAATATATATTCCGTTTAATTATATCACCAGCAGAGTGCATTGTCAAGGACCCAGTGATTTTTTAGTCTAATTTGTATATTATAAGCGCATTTGTGTGCACCGAGACAGACAACATATTTGGTAAAATTAAATTTCTTTTGAACAAAAAAACAGTTGTCCCTTACCTGACACATTTGTGCTGAACATTCGGCAAGGGACAACATTTTTATTCAATTTTGCATTTTTGCAGACGACCGATAGTCGCCCCTACGGCGTAGGGAGATTTTCTTGTAGGGGCGCGCATTGCGCGTCTGTTTTTACGTCGCCAGATCTCCCATTTGATTCAGCATATTCTCAATAAATATCCCATACCCCACGGTCGGATCGTTGATCATAACGTGCGTCACCGCGCCGACAAGCTTGCCGTTCTGAATTATCGGTGAGCCCGACATTCCCTGAACTATACCGCCTGTTTTTTCAATGAGAGTCGGGTCGGTGATCTTGATTATAAAGCACTTCGAGCCCTTTTCATCGCGGTTTATCGTACTGATCTCAATCTTATAGGTCCGTCTTACTCCGTCGTCAAGCGTGCAGATTATTTCCGCCTCGCCCGACTTCACTTCATATCTGCTACCCACGGGCAAAGCCTCGCCTAAGGACTCTGGCACCTTATCGAGAACACCGTAGACTCCGCAATTTGTATTGCTCAGAAGTATTCCCGTTTTCTCGGTGCCGAAATAGCCCTTGACCTCTCCGGGCGCCCCCGCGATTCCCTTTTTGATCGCATTGATCTTTACGTTCATCACGTCTCCGCAGGTCATAGGTATCAGCTCGCCCGTCTCACCGTCACATATACCGTGCCCGAGTCCTGCAAAATTACGCGACTGAGGATCGATATAGGTAACCGTTCCGATTCCCGCCCCGCTGTCCTTGACCCACATACCCGTTTTATATTTGCCTTCGGTTCTCGAATATATAGGTGTCATTTTTGCAACGGTCTGCTCTCCGTTGCGCATATATGTCACCGTAATCTCCTTGCCTCCACAGCTCTCGATCGCTCTCGTCAGATCAGCCGCACCTCTGATCGTTTTTCCGTCTATCTCCGTAATTACGTCCTTCGCCCGCAGTCCTGCCGCATACGCGGGATTCATCGTTTTTGACATTCCCTCAATGTCTGAAAAACCAATGACTATGACCCCTTGAGTGCTGAATTTAACGCCGAACGGTATTCCCCCCGGAATAAGCTTCAGATCATTATATCTGTAAGACTCCTTGTTCGCCGCTGCCGCCCCAACGGTAAACGCTCCAAGGATCAGCGTCAGCATCATAACCGCGCACAAGATAAGCGTCAGCGCACGAGATCCGCTTCCTTTTGTTTTGATATTTTTCATGTCTTCGCTTCCTTTAATGAAATTACGCCGCACCCCGTTTTATAGCCGAAGAGGATCGAACTCATGCGCTCTACACTCTTCGGCTACACCGCACGGCACACTATTATTTTGCCGTGTACCGCCGTCTTTAATGTCTAACAATTAATGAAACGGCAGTTGACAATTTTCAAAATTGTGATAAAATTAGTTTGTACGGATTTTGATAAATCATTTATATAAAATTTTGAAAGGCTCTACCCTTTTTATGCAAAGTAAGGATAACTGTTCCATTTTTGAAATATCTAGCGCCGATACGATGCGCTTCCGCAGGATCGTAATCGACGTTATGAGCGAAGCTTGTCAGCTTTCCACCGACGATGATGAATACGGCGGAATCGGAACGCTTGGAGAAAAGCAGATGCACGCGGCTATAAAACGCTTCATTTGTAACGACGAAACAAAGCACGAGATCCTGATCGACGGCTCTGTCGGCTGTAAAAAAACCACGGATGAGGAAGAAAGCGGTAAAAAAGCAAAAAAACGTCGCTTCGTTGCCGACATTCTCGACGGCAATACTATATATGAGATCCAAACGGGCGGGTTTTCCCCTCTGCGAGA
>JAZSGD010000300.1:0-1506 GCA_045532555.1 Eubacteriales bacterium
GTCTGACTAAATTACTCAACAACGGAGGAATATTATGTTTTTTGACGAGATTATTCACGGAACGCAGTATTACCGTTCACCTACGCCTCTGCCCGAGGAATGGGAAGGCGACATTGATCGCATGGGAGATTTTAATCTGGATACGTTTCAGATAAGAATCAACTGGAGAAATAACGAGCTCCGCGAGGACGAATACGATTTCTCCGACGTTGACAGACTGCTTGAGCTTGCCAAGAAGTACAACCGCAAGGTCGTTATGAAATTCCTGCTCGAATGTGCTCCCCAGTACATATTCGACAAGTACGACGGAGTCAGAGTCGGTCCTAAGGGCGAGAGACTTCGCGGAGGCTATCACGGTGCGTTCTTTGGCGGATGGAAGCCCTGCTTTACCAACGTGCACGTCAAGGAAAGAGCAATGAAGTTCGTTGACAAGGTCGTTGAAAGATATTACAAGGACGAAAGTATAATTCTTTGGAACGTCTGGAACGAGCCGAGAAACAGACCCATTGAGGAATGCTTCTGCGAGCACTGCCGCAAGGCCTTTGGCGGATATCTCAAGGAAAAGTTCGGTACGGTTGAGGCTCTTAACAAGTTCTACGGTGCGACCGAAGAGAGCTTTGAAAATATTAATCTTCCCGTAATGGCGCACGGATATTGGGATATTTACGAATTCAAGAAATTCAAGGGCGGAGTTGATATTTACAACGCGCTGCGCTTCGTTTATGACGGCATCCGCAAGTACGACAAGGTGCGTCCGATCATGTCTCACATCGGATTTACGAGCGCATTCCAGCTCTCACTGACCGACGTTTGCGACGATTTTACCGTTTCTAAGGCGGTCGATTTCTGGGGAACGTCCGTGCCTTGCGATACTACTATGAACACGCACGAAAACCGTCTCGATTTCCAGATGCTCAACGACTTTTTGCGCGCGGTTGACAAAAATTACTTTGTACACGAGATCTATCCCGGACTTGGAACCTTCCGCAAATACGACACGCCCTACGATATGAATTTCAAGGTATACAGTTCGCTTGCAAGCGGAACTAAGGGCGTCGTTTACTGGCAATACCGTTCCGAAAGAGTCGGACACGAGAGCGATTGCTCGGGTATCATGTATATGGACGGCACGCCCAGACCCGTGGCTTACGAGGTCAAGGATTTTGGCGCAGAGCTCAAGCAGAATCGCGAGAGCTTTGCCGGCTGCGAGGCGGCACCTGCCGACGTTGCGATCGTTTTTGATTTCAATTCTTCGCTTATCTCTCAGATAGACGACAGCATCGGCGCGGATTACACGTTTGATTGGTGCAATCCCAAGTTCTATTACAGATACGCTCATGCGGGTATGTACCGCTTGCTCCGTGACCGCAATTACAGAGTCGATTACGTCGGTGTGACAAGACCCGAGAGCTTTAAGAACTACAAGGTTCTTTATTTCCCCTATTACACCATGCTCGATCCTGCGATCATTCCGTATCTCGAGAGCTTCCTTGAGGGCGGCGGTAA
>JAZSGD010000150.1:0-2054 GCA_045532555.1 Eubacteriales bacterium
CTCTTTCCTTATGCGTTCTTTGTTGTCTTTTTCATCTCCGCGATTTCCGCTTTCATGGTTTTATAAGCTCTGCGAGCTTTTCCTCGCATTCCTCTCGTGTCTTGGCGTAGACATTCTTGGATATGCGTTTGCCGTTCACTCTCGGCGTGAACCGACCTTCGTAGAGGTGGTCGTTTATCATAGTGACGCAACCCGTGCCACTCTTTCTTATCTTGGGCTTATACGGCTCAAAAACCGTTTCTGTGGCGTTTTCGGGGCTTGGTTCGGCACTTACCTTGGGAAGCGGCGGTTCGGGCATTTCTGCGTTTGTACCGCCGATCTCTCGGTCGATTCTCACCGCTGCCTGCTGTTGCATGGTGTCGGTGATATGGCTATAGATGTTCAAGGTCGTTTCCGAACTTATGTGACCTATCATAGCGGAGAGTGTTTTAATATCCATTCCGTTTTCGAGTGCCATCGTAGCGAAGGTGTGGCGCAGATCGTGGAAGCGGATCTTCTTGCAGTGGGAGCGTTCAAGGATCACTTGGAATCGGTGATACACCGCCGTGGGATTTCTCGGTTCTCCCTCTTTCACGGGTGATGGGAACATCCACTCGCCTTTGGTCTGCTTTTTCAGCTCCGCGAGAAGCTCCACCATATCGGGCGGTAGGAGGATGGTGCGTACCGAGGATTTTGTCTTGGGTACGGATATTTCCTTTGATGAGCCTGTCTTTATGACCTGCCGTGTGATGCGAAGCTCGCCTGTCTGCAGATTGAGATCACGCCATTTGAGTCCGAGTATCTCGCCACGGCGCATTCCCGTAGTCAGTTCGAGAAGGAACAACTCATAGTAGCCTTCTTCTTTCGCTCGTGTAAGGAAGCGTACTATTTCAGTTTGCGTTAGCACTTGCATCTCCTTTGCTTTCTTAGGGGGCAGTCTGCATCCGATTGCAGGGTTATTTGTGATTAAGCCCTCGACAACCGCTTTTTCGAGTGCGGTTCGGCAGGTGGTATGGCATGAGCGTACCATTCTGTCGGATAAGCCCTCGCCGTACTGCTCCACGAAGCGTTTGCGACCGCCTTTCTTCAGCCTTGCGTAAAATTGTTGCAGGTCGTTCTGCGAGAGCTTGCAGAGCGGTATTTTACCGATTTCGGGAATGATGTGCGTATAAATTCGCCCTTCGTAGCTGAGCTGTGTGGTCTGCCTTATTTTCGGCTTAGAGAAGTTTTGATACCAGAAGTCTATCCAATCACCGAACGGCATGTCTGGCTTTAGTTTATCGCTCGTTCTTCCGCATTGCTCCTTGAGTTCTTCAAGCTTTTCAAGGCACTCGGTCTTGGTTTTCGCCAAGACACTTTTCGTCCGTGGGTTGCCGTTGTCGGCATAACCGACAACGACTCGTCCTTCCCACCGTCCGTCTTTTCGAAGGCGTACTGTGCCTTCTCCATTTTTTCGTTTTTTATTTGCCATTATTTACTCCTTTATCATTATTTTTTGCATCATATTACCCACGACAGCGGATGCGTTCTTCTGCATATCACTTGTTACATGGGTGTAGGTGTCGAGCGTGAATGAGGCGTTCGTGTGCCCGAGGATTCCCGAGAGCGTTTTCGCATCGACACCGCTCTTCATCGCATGAGTTGCGAATGTGTGGCGTAGGTCATGGAATCGTATCAGCGGTAGCTCTGCGTGTTTGAGTATTATCTTGAGCTTTCGATAGGCTGCTTCGGGATGTGTCGGCTGTTCGGGATACAAGAATGCCGGAAACACCCATTCGGTGATAGCCGTTTGTTTACGCTTTTGCAGTACATCTCTGACACTCGGCGACATAGTGTTTACTCGAGTACACGTGATGGTTTTTGTTTCTCCGATGTTTACGCCACCGCCTTTCTTTACCGATACAGACCTTTGCACTCGGAGATTGTATGAATCGAAATCAATGTCACTCCACGTGAGTCCGCAGATCTCACCGCGCCTCAGTCCTGTCAATGCTCCTACATAGAAGAAGTCGCACCAATAGTCTTCTTTCTTGATTTCTTCAAGGAAGGTTTCGAGCTGTTCATCACCGAGAATC
>JAZSGD010000194.1:0-1725 GCA_045532555.1 Eubacteriales bacterium
TCCGTTGCCGCCCATTCCACCAGTTGTTGATACGGGCAGAAAGCTGTTTAGGATAGATGTTGATACCCCTGCCTCAGCGTTCGATTTCACAGCAGAGGAAGGTCATACGACCTACGAGGTGGTCGGTCATTTCAATCCCGATGCTCCCGAAAATCTGTTTCAGAAAATTATGCGAAGAATGAGAGAGGAAAAAAGTTCACAATGAAATGCAGACTTTATCGTTGTAAAGTGTTGAAATCTTTTCAAAAATATGATATAATAAAGACAAGCGATAATACTGTATCGGTTGTCGGAAAGGAGCCTATTTGAACAGACAACTGAATGAAAACAAAATTACGGCTCTCTACTGCCGCCTATCGCAAGACGATGGACGTGAGGGTGAGAGCAACAGTATAGTCAACCAAAAAGCATTACTCAACGACTTCGCACGTAAAAACCGCTTTAAAAATCTGCAATTCTTTGTAGATGACGGATACTCGGGCACAAACTTTGACCGCCCCGATTTCCGTAGGATGGAGCAAATGATTGAGAACGGAGAGATCGGCACGGTTATCGTCAAGGATATGTCCCGACTTGGCAGAAACTTTCTCCAAGTTGGATTATACACCGATATGCTGTTTCCCGACAATGACGTTCGCTTCATAGCCATCAACGACGGAGTTGATTCCGCGGTACAGACCGACTTCGATATGACACCCATCCGCAACTTCTTCAACGAGCTTTTCGCAAGAGATACGGCGAAGAAGATTCGCGTTACCCTCAAAATGAAGGGAGAAAGCGGAAAGCCCCTTTGCTCCAAGCCGCCTTACGGATATGTTAAGAGCGCTGAGAACAAGGACGTTTGGGAGATCGACGAGGTTGCCGCAGAGGTGGTTATGAAAATCTTCAAGCTTTGCATCGGCGGCTATGGTCCCGCACAGATTGCCAAAACGCTGAAAGAAGAAAATATCTTAACTCCCGCCGCTTATGTAGCCGAAAAGGCAGGTAAACCCTACAAGGGCAATCCCTATAAGTGGGATCACGCGACAGTCGGGCGCATCTTGGAGCGACTTGAATATCTCGGTCACACGGTCAACTTCCGAACGACAAACAAAAGTCCCAAGAGCAGTAAGCGCGTAAACAATCCCGTGGAAAAGCAGATGGTGTTCTTAAACACCCACCCTGCCATCATTGATGAAAATTCCTACGAGATTGTACAGAAGATACGCGAAAACAAGCGCAGACCGACGGCAACGGGCAAGGTCAGCATCTTCTCCGGCAAGGTCTTTTGCGCAGATTGCGGCTCTAAGCTCTATTACTGCACGACCAAGTACTTCGACGATAGCCAAGACTTCTTTAATTGCTCTCAATACCGAAAGGATACAAGCTCGTGCACGGTGCATTATATCCGTCAGAAAACGCTGATGAACTTGGTGTTCAGGCATATCAGGAGTATGCTCTCGTATGTGCAGCAGTTTGAAGAAAGCTTTGTGCGTGAGGAAATTGAGAAAGCAGACAGAGTACGCGAACGCTCCATAGCAAACGCGAAGAAGGAGATCGTAAGCTTAAAGCAACGCGACCAAACCCTTGACCTCATATTCAAGCGAACCTATGAGGATATGGCAACGGGAAGAATTACCGATGCAAAGTTTGACCTTCTTTCCGCGGAATATGAGAAGGAACAAGCGGAGGTCAAGCGCAGAATTGCCGAGCTTGAGGATATGATCGAGAACGGTGAGGAAGAAC
>JAZSGD010000180.1:0-4234 GCA_045532555.1 Eubacteriales bacterium
ACAGTACGTAAAAAATATACTGCTGCCGCTTGTGCTTTTCTCGGTGATGACGGGAGTGCTCACGGGTGCGGTGATCTTTGCCTTTAAGCTTGCGTCAAGCGCAGTTATAGAGCTTTCGGGCGATATCTACGCGTTCGTGCGGGCAACACCTGCGCTCATTCCCGTGCTGATAGTCGGTGCGGCGGTGATAGGACTTGTAGCGGCTATAATTCTTTGCATCGATCCCGACTGCCGCGGAGGAGGAATCCCGACCGCGATCGCGACCTTGCAGGGAGCGACGGTCATTCAAAAAACATTCAGTCTGCCGATAATTTTCCTCTCCTCGCTTCTGACCTACCTTTGCGGAGTTCCGCTTGGCACTGAGGGACCGAGCGTTCAGATGGGAACGGTCGTTGGATGGATAACGTCGAAAACTCTCGGCAAAAATCAGCCTGCTTGGGAGCGATACATCATGACGGGCGGCGCGTGTGCGGGCTTTGCGGCGGCTACTGGCGCTCCGCTTACGGGAATTCTTTTTGCCTTTGAGGAGGCACACAGACGATTCTCTGCGATGATCTTTATGATGGCGTCTATGACCGTTGCGGTCTGCATGGCGGTCGTTGAGCTTTTGTGCTCGTGGGCAGGCATATCGTCGTCGCTGTTCGGATTTCACATCTCGGTCGTAATGCCGTTGAAATATATCGCTCTTGCGCTCTTTGTCGGTATTGTCTGCGGATTTTGGGCGATCGTATTCACAAAAACATATCGCTCGGTGCGTCGCGCACTTATAAAATACGCGAGCAAGATCCCTTTTATCGCAAAGGTGGTTATCGTTTTCGTGCTTGTTTCGGTCATCGGACTTGTTTGCGGTGAGTGTATCGGCACGGGACATCATCTCGTCGAGGAGCTGTTACACGGTCACGGCGTCTGGTATTTCCTCTTGATCTATTTCTGTGTGCGCGCTATTATGTTGATAGTTGCGAACAACGAGGGTATTACGGGAGGACTTTTCGTGCCGTCCTTGGCGTTCGGCGCGATAATGGGCGCGCTTTGCGGAGACTTCTTCGTATTTATCGGCATTTTGCCGCAAGAATATTACATAATTATGGTCGTAGTCGGTATGGCGTCGTTTTTGTCGGCGTCCTCGCGCACTCCGATCACCGCGCTTGCATTTGCCGTCGAGGCGCTTGCCTGCGCGAACAATATGCTGCCCGTGACTCTTGGAGTTACCGTGGCTTTCGCGGTCATTGAGGTGGTCGGAATACACTCGTTCACCGACGAGATCGTTGATACCAAGATCGAGGCGCGCAATTTCGGCAGACGTGTTTGCACTGTCGACGTCGATCTGACCGTCAAGGAGGGAGCGTTTGCCGTTGGCAAGGAGATCAGAGATATTCTTTGGCCGCCGTCCTGCGTAGTCGTTTCGGTCAGCAACAGTCCCGAGGCGAGAACACACGGCGGATTGCACGAGGGCGACGTGCTCCATATCCATTATCGCACCGCGCACCCCGAATATACGAGAGAAAAGCTTGAGGACCTCGTAGGAAAGCAAAGCGAGGTCAAGCCGTCGGATTGCGTGTGCGAGAAGTTCGAAGACGAGCAAGAGCTTCAAAAAAGCAAAACTTGACGGATAAAATGTGAAAATCTATTGCAAATAAGCAGAAATCGTAGTATAATATTATCCGCGATAAAAAATAAAATAAACGGAGAACATTGTGGCAGATCTCAGAAACGAAATAAACAGAAGAAGGACCTTTGCGATCATTTCGCACCCCGACGCAGGTAAGACAACGCTGACCGAAAAGTTTTTGCTTTACGGCGGCGCGATACAGACCGCGGGCTCGGTCAAGGGCAAGCAGACCGACAAGCACGCCGTGTCCGACTGGATGGAGCTTGAAAAGCAGAGAGGAATCTCGGTCACCTCGTCGGTAATGCAGTTTGAATACGAGGGATATTGCATAAATATCCTTGATACACCGGGACACCAGGACTTCTCGGAGGACACCTACCGTACGCTTATGGCGGCGGACTCGGTCGTAATGGTGATCGACGCGGCAAAGGGAATTGAGCCGCAGACCAGAAAGCTTTTCAAGGTCGTTGCGGCGAGAAATATACCGATATTTACCTTTATAAATAAGCTTGACCGCGAGGCGAGAGACCCGTTCGATCTTATGGACGAGCTCGAGACCGAGTTCGGCATCGGCACTTATCCTATGAACTGGCCGATCTCCTGTGGACAGACCTTCAAGGGTGTGTACGACAGAGAAAAGAAGTGTATTTTGACCTTCAGCACCTCTCACGGTGGTCGAGAAAGGCTCAGAGCGATCGAGTGCGATATCGCGGACAGAGAAAAGCTGGACGGTGTCATCGGCACCGACCTTGCCGACGAGCTTTGCGAGCAGGTCGACCTGCTTGACGGCGCGGGCAACGATTTTGATATGGATGCGGTCAGATCGGGTAAGCTTTCTCCCGTTTTCTTCGGCTCGGCGCTCAACAACTTCGGTATCGAGCCTTTCCTTGAAAGCTTCTTGAAGATGACGACCTCACCTCTGGTCAGACAGACGGTCTCGGGCGAGGTAGACCCCTTCGACGAGCATTTTTCGGCATTCGTGTTCAAGATACAGGCGAATATGAACAAGGCACACCGCGACCGTATCGCGTTTATGAGGATCTGCTCGGGACGTTTCCAGCGCGGCAAGGAGTATCTCCACGTTCGTCAGGGTAAGATGATCAAGCTCTCACAGCCTCAGCAAATGATGGCGCAGGAGCGAGAAATGGTCGAGGAAGCCTATGCGGGCGATATCATCGGTGTGTTCGACCCGGGCATCTTCTCGATCGGAGACACGATCTGCGAGCCGCCCCTCAAGGTTCAGTTCAAGGGAATACCCACCTTTGCTCCCGAGCATTTCGCGGTCATCGAGCAGATCGACTCGATGAAGCGTAAGCAGTTCCAGAAGGGTATGGAGCAGATAGCCGAGGAGGGTGCGATACAGATATTCTTCCTGCCCGACAGCGGTATGGAGCGAGTTATAGTCGGCGTTGTCGGTCTGCTTCAGTTTGACGTGCTCAAGTTCAGAATGCAGAGCGAATACGGTGTTGGCTACTCTCGTATGGACCTGCCGCACGATCAGGTCAGATATATCGAAAAATGTCCGTGCGACCCCAAAAACCTCACGCTTTCGGGAGACACGCGCAGAGTTGTTGACGTAAGAGGCAACAGTCTGCTTATTTTCCCGGGCTCGTGGGCGATCAACTGGGCGCTTGAAAACAATCAAGGACTTGAGCTTTCGGAGTTCAATAGGTGGTAATCAAAACAATAAGGGAGACCGCTTTTGCGGTCTCCCTTATTGTTTTATTCAACCAAAATTCCAAGCTCTCTGAGCCTCTCGGTGATACGTTGGAAGGTCTCCTCATCTCTCGCCGCCACGGTGTGAGTGTGGACTCCGCCCGTGAGGTCAGCGAGTTGTGATACGCTTGAATTGCTTGCGGCACGCACGAATTCGTCGGCATCGTAGCGCGAGGCGATCGAAAGCTTCGCTGAAATTATACCGTATATCGCGTGCTCGACCTGAACGTCAAGCACTCTGCCGCCGTTGTCGACTATAGTATAAAATTCATCGGTCACGCTTGATTTCGGGTGCTTGCAAACGATCTGCCTTTGTATCTCACCTTGTGATCTTTCAAGCAGATACCCCTTGCGCTCGGCGCGTATGTCGTTACCTGCGGCGCGCAAAAGAGCAACGTCGGCAACTATGACCTGCCTCGTTACACCGTATTTTTCCGCAAGAGTGGTCGCGCTCACGGGTGCTGTTGCCCGACCAAGCTCTGCCAATATATCCTGCCGTCTTTTTTCTGCCGTCATAACTGAGCCTCTTGATACGATCATTGCGTTAAAATCAATATGCAATAGTAGTCATCAGCGCGTATTCGGGCTGAGATACGTCGAGGCGAGATGCCTGAACCACGATAGGTTGATCGCTCTCAACGAGCACGGCGTAGGGTGTGTCCTTGGGGATCTTTTTGCCGTCGTCGGCAACTATCTTGTCAAGACGAATGTGATTTGTGCGCTCGTTCTTGCAAACCGCGTGAAGACCCTTCATAGGCTCGTCATTCTCAAAATAAAGTGTAATATCAATGTGTGCATCCTCTCCCGAAAGATTGAGCACGCAGATCGCCTCGTGACTGACGAGGTTTCCTTTTTCAGTATTGCTCATATAGCCGTCGGCTATCATCCAGACCTTTTTTCCGTACATAA
>JAZSGD010000169.1:0-2327 GCA_045532555.1 Eubacteriales bacterium
GGAACCGCGGGTGGCGGAGGCCATTCGCTTGAAATAGCAAAAAAGCTGACCGCAGGCGGCAGGCTCATCGCGATCGACCGCGACGACGCGGCTATCGCGGCGGCAACCGAAAGGCTCAAGGATTACAGCGACAGAGTAACCTTTGTCCGCAACAATTTCTCGTCGATCAAGGAGAGCTGTCTGGACCTCGGCATAGATAAGATCGACGGAGTCCTGCTCGATCTTGGCGTGTCGTCCTATCAGCTCGATACCGTGGAGCGCGGATTTACTCATAATTCCGATGCTCCCCTTGACATGAGAATGGACAGACGAAACGATCTCGACGCGTATACGGTGGTCAACACGTATAGCGCCGATCAGCTCAAAAAGGTCATTTACAACTACGGCGAGGAGAGATTCGCACCCAAGATAGCGGCGGCGATAGTCCGATACCGTGAAAAAGAAACGATCAAAACCACGGGACAGCTCGTGGAAATAATAAAAAGCGCCATTCCCCCGTCAGCGCGTGAGGGAGGGCACCATCCCGCAAAGAGAACCTTTCAGGCAATACGCATCGAGGTCAACGGCGAGCTCGACGCGATAGAGCCCACGATCAGAAACGCGACCGACATTCTTGCCCCCGAAGGTAGAATAGCGATAATCACGTTCCATTCTCTTGAGGACAGAATAGTCAAGCAGACCTACGCCGATCTCGCAAGTGGCTGTAATTGCCCACGCGATCTGCCCGTGTGCGTCTGCGGACGAAAGCCCAGAGTCAACGTGCTGACAAGAAAACCTATACTCCCGAGTGAGAGGGAGCTTGAGGAAAACCCGCGATCGAGAAGCGCAAAGCTTCGCGTGGCGGAAAAAATCTAATGTCTACCGCACAAGCGGATAGTTGAAGCCCAACTGTTGAAGGTTAGTTACCGCACAAGCGGAGAGCCGAAGCCCAACTTTTGAAGGTTAGTTACCGCACAAGCGGATAGTTGAAGCCCAACTGTTGAAGGTTAGTTACCGCACAAGCGGATAGTTGAAGCCCAACTGTTGAAGGTTAGCTACCGCACAAGCGGAGAGCTGAAGCCTAACTGTTGATATCAAAAGGCGGCTTCAAAGCATTAAAACGGAGGAAGTAAATGAAGAAGACCAAGGCGAGAGTCGTCGCCGCGGCACCCGAGGTGGCGGTTGGAAGCCCCACGGTGAGTGTCAGCGGAATCGACGTCAGCGCGCTCTACATAGATATGCTGTGCGAGAGGTTCAAGAACCGCGGCATTAAAACGGGTCTGTCCGAGGCGAAGAGCGCCGAGATCCGCAAAAATGCAGTAATGCTCGGCATCGATATGGACGGCGTGTCGGGAGAAGACGAAAAATATCACACGTTGAAAATAGACGGTAAGTCATATATGAGCAGTGACGATTTCGCTGCCTATTATAAAGATCTCAGAGGCTATAAGCTGCCGAAATTTTATACTCGCGCGGAAAATGAGTACAAAGCGGCAGAGGCGGATTCCGAGGGAGTGCAGGAAACGGGTAAACCGCCAAAAAAAGCCGTGTGGCTTGCCATAAAGCGACGCATTAAGGAGATCTTGCGAGACTTTTTCTCGGTATTCGTACTTGAGGAGATCCGCAAGCAGTCCGAAGAAGAAATGGTCGAGGGGAAGAAGAAAAGAATTCCTCGCGGCACTCTTCCCACTATCGCGGTGGTGACCTTGTCACTTCTGATGGTGGTGTGCAGTTCGGTTATGGTAAGCCGCGCCACAGCCTCTGTTGGCAATCTTGAGGACGAGATAGAGGAGCTTTGGGACGTGAGAAACGACCTTGAAGCCGACCTTGTCGTCAAGAACGACATGCTGAACATCAAGGATATAGCGGTCAATAAATACGGAATGATTAGCTCGGACTATGCGACCTCGCGTTATCTCGACGTTACCGAGGACGAGAGGATCGAAAAACACGAAGGCAACGAGAAATCGGATTCGTTACTGACTCGTTTGCTAAAAGCGATAGGTCTGGTGGAAGATTGATCTTAAGGATGATAATACGCCCCAAACCCGTCTGAAAGAAATTCATCTCGGCGGGTTGGGGCGCGTTCTGTTTTTAAATGCCTCGTTTGACATAATTATATGGGGACAAGGCATATACTGATTTGAAAATATTTCAAATCCAAAAAGATACGGAGAAAGGAAGGTGCGTAAAATGGAAGGTGGAACACCGAGCACAAAGGTGCGTCGTCGCGCGGGGATACTGTGTATAGTGATGAGTGTTCTTTTCGTGCTGCTCTCTCTGCGCATCTTTATCTATCAGACGCTTCAGTTTGACGAGTTTGACCAAAAGGTCATAGATCAGATAAC
>JAZSGD010000119.1:0-2446 GCA_045532555.1 Eubacteriales bacterium
GACTCCTCGCCAAGAATATCGTTGGTCTTGATGCGGGTCTTGTATGTATCGATGATCTGATAAACGATCTCGGTAATGTCCTTCTTCGCCTCTTCGCCGAAATATTTTTCGCCGTAATAAATACCCACGGGATCAGAATACGTGCCCGATGCCAGATTGTACGCGAATTTTTCAATGGACTGCATCTTCGCAACACCGGTAAGCGCGCGCATGTACATGCCGCCCATGTCACGAAGCTCCTCGGACAGAAGGTTGCAAGCCTTCAAAAGGCCGGTAACGTAAGCCCAGTGCTTGTATATCTCAAGATTTTCAGCGTTGAAGACCTTTGCAAATTCTCCGAAGAATCTCGGCTCGGTAACAACAACGGTCGCAGGGATATGACCGAACATATCGTTGAGAATGCCGCCGAAATCAACGGTCGAGAGCATCTCGGCAACCATGCCCGATTCCATAGGATTGTACATCTCAACGTATTTCGACCATTCCTCTTGAGTCTTTACAAGTCCGCCGAGTATCGCGTCGAATGCAAGCGCATCGTTAACGTACTGCTCCTGCACTTCGGGAGCGAGATCGGTCTTTGCCATAACAGACTTGGCAACGTTTGTCCAAAGACCAAGGATCTGAGTCTTCTGCGCCTCCATTTCGGGCTTGTAATAGGATGCGTCGGGAAGAATAACACCTGCGCCCTGAATATAAACCAGGTGCTGCTTGGTGTTCTTCATGTCGGTCTCAACGAAAACGCCAAAGGGAGTGGGAATTCCCTTGAGAGACAAGACCTTGAAAAGACGGCTGAAGTCATCAACAGACTTAACGTCGTCAAGAAGTGCAAGATTTTTCAGCGCGGGCGTAATGCCGTGCTTCTCTTTTCTCTCTGCGTCCTTTGCGATCGCGTAAAGCTTGCAGGCTCTCTCCAGGTGCTCGTTGGGGTAGGTCTTGTTTTCGGTCATGGTGGCAAATTCACCCATCATGATCTTTTCAACACCGTCCGCAAGATCCTGAAATCCGCCGGCTACGGGCTTGTCGTCGGGAATAACGAGCTTGTCCAAGGTCTCTTTATTGACGTAATTATAAAGGTCGTCCTGAATTCTGATGTTTTCCATAAAAATCTCCTGTTCTTTCTATATGCCAAGCATAATTTAAAATTACACATTCCATTATAGCACCACTTTTTAAGAAATGCAATATAAAACAAATAAAAATCAAAAGTTTTTAGACAAAAGAAGCCGCAAGAGAAATCCTTGCGGCTTCTTTGAGGCTGTCGAAAAAGCCGTTCTACCGCAAGCAAAAAAATCAGAGATAGGAAGGCAGCATAAAAAGAAAAAGCGCAGGAAAAAAGATAAGCACAAGAATTTCATCGAGAAATCCTTGTGCTTGCTTGCTTTTTCCGTTCTTACACTCTGGCGTACCCTCGTACGCCGACGAATGTAAGAACGAAAAATATACCTGCCTTTTTCGAAGTCTCCCAGCGTGTCGAGATTTTCTCGACACGCTGAGAAGCCGCAAGAGAAATTCTTGCGGCTTCTTTATCACATAGCTACGTGCGCTTGATTCGGCACGGGCGGATCTGCGGCAGGCGGACTCGCGTGATTTGCAGGCTCCCTGTCGCCATCGTCCTCAATAAACACATCGTCGGACGAATCAACGAAGTCCAGCTTGTCGTTATCTATATCATACTTTTCCGTATATGCACCGGGATGAGTCCCCTCGTCAAACGACCTGCCTTGTCTAGCCTTTTTCTTATTGTCTTTTTCCATAACCCCTCCAAAAACTAACCGTCTACAAATATTCTTCCCCATCAAACAAAAAATATTTATGAAAGTTTTTGAAGAGGGAGGGGGTGTTGGCAATCGCTTTGCGTTTGCCGCGAGTTTTGTAAGCAAAACATCGCTACGCCGTCGCCAGCGACGGCTGGAGGGAGGAACTTTTTTTCAAAAAGTTCCTCCCCCCCCTGCATTTTCCTCAATCTTCTCACGCCATCTCCTGGCGTAAAAAGGACATGATCTTTTTTTCCTCGCGTGAGACTTTGACTTGAGAGAGTCCGAGCAGGTTGGCAACCTGCTGTTGGGTCATATCGCGGTAGTATCTGAGTAGGACGATCTTTCGCCAATCGGACGGCATCTTGGCGATAGCTTGTCCGAGGGCAATGCGGTCATTGAGATTTTCAAATTCGGCGGCGGCTTCTCGATCGGGAATGACCGAATCGTAGGTTTTGGAGTCCTCGCCATACACGTTGTCGGACAGAGAGGTTATGGGCGAGACCGCATCTATCGCTATCGCCGCCTCCTCGACGGAAACTTCGGCAAAGGCGGCAAGCTCGGCAACTCCTGCCTCCCTGCCCTCCTCGGTCATGATACGATTTTTTTCGCGCATGATCGTAATGCCCGTGCGCTTGTATCCTCGACTGACCCGGATAAGCCCGTCATCGCGCAGATGTCGCCGTATTTCT
>JAZSGD010000045.1:0-19603 GCA_045532555.1 Eubacteriales bacterium
ACAATTATATCATATTTTTTTAGGTTTTTCAATAGAAAACCGCTTCATTTAAATTAAATTTTTCCTTATAAATAAAGGAATTTTAAAAATTTACATTTTTTTAACATTTATTGTAGCAAAAATATCGTTAAAAACGAAAAAAGACACCCTAAAATCCAAGATTTTAAGGTGTCTTTTATTCAATTAATAATTATCAACTTATCAGCTGAGCTTGCTCTGGTTGATCTTGATACCGGGGCCCATAGTAGAAGCTACTACGCAGCTCTTGATATACTGACCCTTTGCAGCTGCGGGCTTAGCCTTGATGATAGCACTGAGAAGAGTGTCGAAGTTCTCCTGGAGCTTAGCCTCACCGAAGGAAGCCTTACCGATAGGACAGTGGATAATGTTAGTCTTATCAAGTCTGTACTCGATCTTACCTGCCTTTGCCTCGGTAACAGCCTTAGCAACGTCAGGAGTAACGGTACCAGCCTTAGGAGAAGGCATAAGTCCCTTAGGACCGAGAACCTTACCAAGACGACCGATAACGCCCATCATATCGGGAGAAGCGATAACTACATCGAAATCGAACCAGTTTTCCTGCTGGATCTTTTCAGCATACTCAGGACCGCCTGCATAATCTGCGCCTGCATCGAGAGCCTTCTGAACGTTGTCACCCTTAGCGAAAACGAGAACCTTCAAGGTCTTACCCGTACCGTTGGGGAGAACAACTGCGCCTCTGACCTGCTGGTCTGCGTGACGGGAGTCAACGCCGAGACGAACGTGTACTTCAATAGTTTCATCAAACTTTGCCTTAGAAGTCTGGCATACAAGACTAAGAGCCTCGGAAGGATCGTAGAGTCTGTTCTTTTCAATCAGCTTTACGCTGTCTGTATATTTCTTACCCATTATTACTTACCTCCCAAATTAGTCTTCTACAAGAACGCCCATAGAACGAGCAGTTCCTGCAACCATGCTCATAGCAGCCTCGATAGAACCTGCGTTGAGGTCAGGCATCTTGGTTTCTGCGATCTTTCTTACCTGCTCCTTGGTGATCTTAGCCACCTTGTCCTTGTTGGGCTTAGCGGAGCCGGATTCGATTCCTGCTGCCTTCTTGATAAGAACTGCTGCAGGGGGAGTCTTAGTGATAAAAGTGAAGGAACGGTCAGCGTAAACCGTGATAACGACAGGGATAATAAGACCCATATCGTTCTTTGTTCTCTCGTTAAATTCTTTTGTAAATACGGGAATTGCAACTCCATACTGACCGAGAGCAGGACCTACGGGGGGCTGAGGAGTAGCCTTACCTGCGGGGAGCTGCAGTTTGATGTAACCCATTATTTTCTTTGCCATAATAAATTAACCTCCAATGTGGTACTTGTGCGGGAGAATTCAAAATTTTTCTCCCTCCCACTTACGTCGTTTCAACGACGGCTGTTATCTTAAAAAGAAACAACAAAAGAAAGATCAGTTTTGTGTTTTGAGCTTAAGCATATCGGTGTCGATCTCGACGGGCATGTCTCTGCGTCCGCGCTTAACGAGTACGGTAGCGATCTTGAGATCGTCTGTTATAGACTGAACGACTCCGTCGTAGCCCTCAAACAGACCGTTAATAACGGAGACCTCATCTCCAACCTTAAAGCTAAGCTGAACCTTCGTTTCCTCGGGACTTTCAAGATTAATGTCAAGTACTTCCTTATCGGAAAGAGGTGTGGGGCGCGATCCGGGTCCTACGAAACCGGTAACGCCGGTAATGTTTCTGACAGCGTGCCAACTCTCGTCGGTCATTATCATTTTAATGAAAACGTAGCTGGGGAAAATCTTTAATTCTTGTACCTTTTCCTTGTCGCCGTCTTTTTCAATGATCGTTTCAACGGGAACCTTTACGTCGTAAATAAGATTACCAAGTCCGCGATTTTCAACGATCTTTTCAAGGTTAACTTTTACCTTGTTTTCATATCCCGAATAGGTGTGCGCAACGTACCATTTCAGGCCTACGTTCATTTTATCGATATCACTCATGACCAAACTCCTCTTAATCAGAAGAGATCAGCGAGCATACTGATACCATTTGTGAAAGCAGTGTTAACTATAAAGAGAAGCAGAGCAACTGCAATAGCAACTACAACAACAACGAGGAAGCTCTTGCGAGTCTGAGTCTTGGAAGACCAAACGATCTTCTTAAGCTCGCTCTTTACGGAACGAAGGAATGCTCCGAGCTTTTCGCGGAACTTGATGATAAGAGCAACACCGATAACGATAATAGCACCGATTATAATACTATTGATTATAAGTGCTTTCTTAGTTGCTTCCTTAGCCTTTTTAGTTGCAGCACTCTCAGTAGACTCTTCTTCCTTTTTTGTAGTTTCAGCAGTATCCTTCGTTTCCTCGGAAGAGGTATTTTCACCAGCAGTGGTATTTTCACCAGCAGTGGTATTCTCACCGGCAGTGGTGGTCTCACCAGCAGTGGTGGTCTCACCGGCAGTGGTGGTCTCACCGGCAGTGGTGGTCTCACCAGCAACGGTTGTAGTCTCACCTACAGTAGTAGTAACGTCGGTTGCGGAAACACTTAAGGTAAAGAGTGACACGACCAGCACAACGGTCAGGAGAAAAGCGATAAGACTTCTTTTATTTGTGACAGTCATATTACCCTCCCGATCACTTGGACTCTTTGTGAAGAGTGTGCTTGCGGCAGAACTTACAGTGCTTCTTAAGTTCAAGCCTGTCCGGATCATTCTTCTTGTTTTTCTTTGTGTCGTAGTTTCTCTGCTTGC
This sequence comes from Eubacteriales bacterium, assembly GCA_045532555.1. Classification (GTDB taxonomy): domain Bacteria; phylum Bacillota; class Clostridia; order Oscillospirales; family CAG-272; genus SVTX01. The sequence goes on from JAZSGD010000045.1 coordinate 2,754, forward strand.
ACTCAGTGCATACGAGAGTAACTTTGACTCTTGCATCATTAGCCATGATTTCGGCACCTCCCATTTGAATTTTATTTGATCGCAAAGCGATCTGTGTACCTCCCTCTGAAGAGCCCGCGTGTCCTTTTGCGCGCAGGGCACAACAAAAAAGCCCTTTGCAGAGGTAGAACCATTATATCACAACGAAATATCGTTGTCAATACTTTTTTTACAAAAAAATCAAAAAAATTTTCTAAAAACTATTGACAAAAGGTAAAAATATGATATAATATATGGGTACGACAAAAATATGTGCCATTAGCTCAGCTGGATAGAGTGTTTGGCTACGAACCAAAAGGTCGGGGGTTCGAATCCCTCATGGCACGCCAAAAAACCCATACCACATTTGTGGTATGGGTTTTTTGCATACTATGAGGGTCAAGAGAATTCCAACAACTCAATTTGCTTGCAAATTGAGTTAAAGGTTCAGAATCCCGTCCTCACCTTTTAGTTAAATAATATTGACCACATTCGTGGTATGGGTTTTTTGTATGCCATATCGGTCAAGAGAAGTCCAACACCAAAGGCGCAGCCTTTGCGTAAAGGTTCAGAATCCCTTTCTCGCCCTTAGAATAACCACATTTCGTGATTTCTTTCATAAAATAAAGCTCAAGAAAACTTCAATAAATATGTTTTTACACCCCTTTTATGTTGACAAAACCATCGTCGTATGATATCATTAACGTAGAAATAAACATAGAAAGGTAATTATCTATGAAAAACGTCAAAATCATACTTGTAGCGTTACTTTCACTACTCGTACTCTTTTTAGTTTCGTGCGACGGCGGACAAAATGCTGAGACCACAACGGGCACGGCAGCTCCCGAAACTACGACAGCCACTGAAACCACGGCGACTCCCGAGACTACGGCAGCTCCCGATGAATCGACCACGGAAGAAACAACGAAAGAAGAGGAGACTGAAAACTTTTTGGAACTTATAGATTTCATTGTAAGCGTTCCCGAGGATCGTGAGCCTGTCATCCTGCAGCTTACCGACCCTCAAATAATCGACGCTTCTCAGGTGAGAACTCCCGACCGTCTCGGAGGTCTGCTTCCCGATCTCTGGGGTGCAGATAAAAAGGACGTAAGATGTTACGACTTTCTTCGCGAGATCATAACGAACACATCCCCCGATCTTATTCTCGTTACGGGTGATATTATTTACGGCGAATTTGACGATAACGGCAGTAATCTTCTTGAATTCGTAGAGTTTATGGAGAGCTTTGATATTCCCTGGGCTCCTATTTTCGGTAATCACGATAACGAAAGTAAAATGGGAGCAGATTGGCAGAGCGCACAGTTTGAAAATGCGGAAAACTGCCTTTTCTTACAAAGAGAGATGTCCGGAAACGGTAACTATATCGTTGGAATCGAGCAGGGCGGAAAGCTGACGAGAGTATTCTTTATGCTTGATTCAAACGGTGTTGCGAGTGCCAGCGATGAAAGCTTGTCTAACGGTCAGACCAAGAAAAAGGTAGGATTTGGCAAGGATCAGATAAAGTGGTATAGCAGAACTGCTGACGAAATAAAGGACAGATGGCCCGAAACTAAGCTGTCGTTCGCTTTCCATATTCCGCTTGCCGTGTTTAACGAGGCCTCTGCTAAATATACGACGGATATTGAAAATCAAGTTTTTATTGATTACAATAAAAATAAACAATACGGCGACTTTGGTTATATAGGAACGAATAATTACGAATTCGACACGGACAACAGCATATGGAAGAGTCTTAAAAAGCTTGGAGTCGACTCTATCTTCGTAGGACACGAGCACAGCAACAGCTCAAGCATCGTTTACGAGGGCATAAGACTTCAGTACGGTATGAAGAGCTCTTCTTACGATAGTCTAAATTACGTAAGCCCCTCGGGCGAGATCGAATATACCGTTTACTCAACGGCTACCCCATGGGTAGGCGGATCGGTATTCAGTCTTGATAAGGACGGCAATATAGTAGATCCTTACATTTATTATTGTGAAAACGGCGGTGCAAAGATCGATTGGGAAGGTATTTACGCCGAGCAGGAGGACCTCGAAAACAAGAGTGTTTTCGAAATAGTCGATTTTATCGTTGAGGTTCCCGAGGACCGTGAGCCCGTTATCCTTCAGCTTACCGACCCGCAGATAATCGACTCGTCCCAGTGCCGTACGGATGAAAGACTCAGCAGCGTGGGCAAGGATATATGGTCACCCGATAAAAAAGATATTCGTTGCTATGATTATCTTCGCGAAATAATCGAAAGCACCAATCCCGACCTTATCATTTTAACGGGAGATATAGTTTACGGCGAATTTGATGACAACGGCGAAAATCTGCTTGAGCTTATCGAATTTTTTGAAAGCTACGGCATTCCCTGGGCACCCATATTCGGAAATCACGACAACGAAAGTAAAATGGGCGCTGATTGGCAGTGCGATCAGCTTGAAAACGCGGAGCATTGCTTGTTCTTGCAAAGACAGCTTACCGGTAATGGCAACTATACCGTAGGAATAAAGCAGGGCGATAAGCTGACGAGAGTTTTCTTTATGCTTGACAGCAACGGCTGCGGAGCAGCAAGTCAGGAATCGCTTGCAAACGGACATACTAAGACCTCCGCAGGCTTCGGCAAAGATCAGATAAAGTGGTACACCGCACTCGCAGAACTGATATCCGATAAATCTCCCGAAACGAAATTCTCTATGGCATTCCACATACAGATCTCAACCTTCGGTAAGGCGTTTGATAAATACGGTACCAACGGATCGACTGATCACGTTCTCATCGATTATGCCGAAAATAAATACGAAGGTGACTTCGGATATATCGGAGCCGCTATGAAGGGGCCTTGGGATAGCGACCTCACGGTTTGGAATACCATTCTCGAATATAATTTTGACTCGGTATTCGTCGGACACGAGCACGCAAACAGCGCAAGCATTATATATGAAGGCGTGCGCTTGCAGTACGGAATGAAGAGCTCCACCTACGACAGAGCAAATTATATTGATCAATCCGGAAACATAACGGTGTCCGATAATTCCAGATTGACCCCCCTGATCGGAGGAACGGTATTTACCCTTGCCGCTGACGGAACGATAACCGATCCCTATATCTACTATTGCGAAAATGCAGGCGGAAACGTAGACTGGGATTCACTCTTTAATGCTAATTAAGCAGAGATTTGGTGGATTAATAATTGAACAATAAACACAAAAGCAAAGGACTTTCTCTCTTGAGAAAGTCCTTTGCTTTTATGAGAATTCTTGTTTATTCTTTTACGTAGCTTACGTGAAGCAGATCGTGCTTCTCTTCTCCAAGTGAATCGAGCAGCTCTCTGACCGCATCGTTTTCACGCGAGGTACGAATTTCAGATTTCTTATCCGAGTTGTAAAGTCCGTCTGCGCGGCTGACTCTTTCCTTATACTCCTCGGGTCTAGGCTGACCGCCTCCGCAGATACATCCGCCGGGACAAGCCATTACCTCAACGAGATCGTAATGCTCGCCAGCCTTGATCCTTTCAATAAGCTTGGAGGTGTTTGCAAGACCGCTGACAATAGCTATCTTGAGGGTCGCCGATCCAAAGGGAACCTCGGTCACCTTTACACCCGAAAGACCTCTGACTCCGATATAGGATATCTTCTCAAGAGCCTCTGCTCCGTTAGCGTCGGAAACGTGACGAAGCACCGCCTCGGTAACTCCTCCGGTTACGCCGAATATAACTCCTGCGCCCGAGGTAGGTCCGTAGAGTGAATCGGGCTTGGAGGGTCTGAGCTTCTTGAAATTGAGGTTGCAGGAACGGATCATCTTAATAAGCTCTACCGTGGTGATTACCAGATCGACCTTACCCTCGAATTCTTCCCTTGCCGCTTCATACTTTTTAGCAGTACAAGGCATTACGGCGATATGGTAATGAGTCTTACCCTCTGCCGCGACCTTCTTGTCAATATTCTTGCGAAGAACAGATGCAAGCATCTCCATAGGAGAACGACACGATGATATCTGAGGCAACAACTCGGGATAATTATTCTCCGCATACTGTATCCAACCGGGACAGCAGGACGTAAACATCGGCAAGGTCTCGTTATTTTTGACCTTATCTATAAATTCCGCAGATTCCTCAATAACGGTCATATCCGCACCAACCGTCGTATCATAAACCTCGTCAAATCCGATAAAGCGCAGAGCGGAAACGATTTTTCCAAGGCAATCCTCACTATCGTCAAGACCGAAGTTCTGACCTATAGCGACTCTGACCGCAGGAGCGATCTGAACTGTTACGTACTTATTCGGATCGGATATCGCCTTCCACGCCTCGCTGGTCTCGTTCTTAATAACAAGCGCGCCGGTAGGACAGTAAGCCGCACACTGACCGCATCCGATACAGTTGGTTTCAGCCAGGGGCTTATTGAACGCCGTGCTGACCGTGACCTTTGAGCTTCTGTGTACGAAGGAGATAGCTCCAACGTTCTGAATCTCGTCACAAACGCGCACGCACGCGCCGCAAAGAATACATTTTCTCGGGTCGCGCACGATGCACTTCGAGGATTCGTCAATATTGGGCTCTGCATGAGTGATCGGGAATCTTATATCGGTAAGACCGTATATTTTTGCAAAATTACGAAGCTTGCACGATCCCTGCTTGGGGCAAAGAGTGCAGTCGGTACAGTGAGTTGAAAGGATCAGCTCAAGTATCGCCTTTCTGTAATTACGCAGTCTTTCGGTGTTGGTCTTGATGACCATTCCCGCGCGCGGAACTGTAGAGCAAGACGTATCAATTCTTCCCCTCTCGTCCTCGAAAACGCACATACGACAAGCGCCGTAGTATGAAAGCTCGGGATAATAGCAGAACGTGGGAATATCGATACCCGCGTTTCTGATGACTTCAAGAAGGTTCTTTTCACCGTGAAGCTCGACTTCGATACCGTCAACGATTATAGTATTCTTTTTCGTCTCCATAGTTAAAACTCCTCCTTTATAGCCTTGAACTTACAGCCCGACATACAAGCGCCGCACTTGATACATTTCTCCTGATCGATGGTGAAGGGAGACTTGATCTGACCCGAAATAGCACCGACGGGACAGTTTCTTGCACAAAGCGAGCAGCCCTTACAAAGCTCGGGATCGATAACGAATCTCTTGAGCTTCTGACACGTGCCCGTAGGACATCTCTTGTCGTATATATGAGCCTCGTATTCGTCTCTGAAATATTTGATAGTGCTGATTACGGGGTTGGGAGCAGATTTGCCAAGTCCGCAAAGCGCGTTGGACGATACCGTCTCGGAAAGCTCAAGCAAAAGCTCAATATCTCCGTCCTTACCCTTGCCGTCAACGATATTCTGAAGGATCTCAAGCATTCTCTTGGTTCCCTCTCGGCAAGGAGTACATTTACCGCAGGACTCGTTCTGTGTGAAGTTCATAAAGAATCTCGCAACCTCGACCATACAGGTGTCCTCGTCCATAACGACAAGACCACCCGATCCGATCATTGCGCCAGCTTTACTCAGAGAATCAAAGTCAAGAGGCATATCGAGATGCTCCTCGGTAAGACATCCGCCCGAGGGACCGCCGATCTGAACCGCCTTGAACTTTTTGCCGCCCTTTATTCCTCCGCCGATATCAAAGATGATCTCGCGCAGAGTAGTTCCCATAGGAACCTCGATAAGACCGGTATTGTTGATGTTACCCGTAATTGCAAATGCCTTTGTACCGGGGCTCGATTCAGTTCCCATTCCGCGATACCAATCAACGCCCTTTTCAATTATAAAGGGTACGTTTGCGTACGTTTCAACGTTATTGAGTACGGTAGGCTTTTCAAAAAGTCCGCGGGATACCGTTCTGTGACGCTTTACTCTCGGCATACCTCTCTTGCCTTCAATGGAGGCAGTCAGTGCCGAACCTTCTCCGCAGACAAATGCGCCTGCGCCACGGTTTATATGTATATCAAACGAAAAGCTTGTTCCAAGGATCTTCTCACCAAGAAGACCGAGAGCCTTTGCCTGAGAGATCGCATTCTTAAGTCTTGCGACCGCAAGAGGATATTCGTCGCGGACGTATATATATCCTTCGCTCGCCTTGGTGGCAATTCCCGCGATCATCATACCCTCGAGCATTCTGTGAGGGTTACCCTCCATAATACTTCTGTCCATAAACGCGCCGGGGTCACCCTCGTCACCGTTGCAGACTACGTATTTTGGAGTTGCCTTTTGAGCAAGCACCTGCTTCCACTTTACGCCTGCGGGGAATCCGCCGCCTCCGCGTCCGCGAAGCTTAGAAAACTCTATCTGCTCGCATATCTGCTCGCTGGACATATCGAACAGTGCCTTTTCAAACGCTGAATAGCCGCCGAACGCTATGTATTCGTCAATGGAATCCGCATCGATCTGACCGCACTCGTCAAGAACGGTTCTGGACTGCTTTTTATAGAAAGGAATGTCAAACTGTTTTTCGTAAGCAACGCCTTCCTTGTCCTTATAAAAGAGTCTTTCGACGGGCTCTGCGTGAAGAATGGTCTTTTCAACTATCTCCTCGCAATCCTCAACTTTTACCTTCGTGTAAAGATATCCGTAGGGCTCGATCTTGACAAGGGGGCCCATTTCACAAAATCCGTGACAGCCGCTTTTCTTAACTCCGATTCCCTCATGGTCAACGTGCTTTTCGAGCACGACCTGGGTGTCGAGTCCCTGCTCCTTGCAAAGCTCGATTATTCGATTATAAATATCAATGCTTCCGCCTGCAACACAACCCGTTCCAGCGCAGATGAGAATCCTGCACTTTTGAGCGTTAAGTCCGGCAAGACAAAGTTCTCTGTATTCCTGAAGCTCTGTACGTGTTTTGATCATTCTGCAGCCGCCTCCTCTTTAAGAGTTTTTATAAGTTCTTTTGCCTTATCGGGAGTCATAGACGGATATACCTTGCCGTTCACGGTAATCGCGGGAGCAAGACCGCACGCTCCAAGACAGGACACGGTCTCAACGGTGAAAAGTAACTCGTCGTCGGTGCATTTCGTTTCGGAAAGACCAAGCTCGCTGCGCAGAGCGTTGAGAACGGGGATCGAACGACGAACGTGGCAAGCAGTACCGTCACAGACTTTTATAACGTACTTTCCCTTGGGTTCAAGAGAAAAATTCTCATAAAAGGTCGCTGTGCCGTATATAATCGCCTCGCTTGTACCGATCTTCTTTGCGAGATACGGGAATATCTCGGCAGGAAGATAGTGATAATGCTCCTGTATTGCCTGCAAAAGCGCAATGGTGTGCTTCTGCTCACAGCCGATATCCTCAAGAATTCTGTCAATCACGGTATAATCGAAATTGAAATTCATTATTTTTCCTCCTATAGTAATTTTAAAAAATGCTCGGAAATCGTTTATTGCAAACTGAACATCAATTCACGATAACCGTACTTCCGAGCACTTGCGTTATTGTTTTATGTATAAAAGCTTTTAATTATTTGTTGGTCAGGTACTCATCGATAGCCTTGGCAGCAGTCTTACCTGCACCCATAGCGGAGATAACGGTAGCTGCACCGGTAACAACGTCACCGCCTGCGTAAACTGCAGTACGGGAGGACAGACCGTCCTCATTTACGATGATACCGCCGTGATCGTTAACCTCAAGTCCCTCTGTGGTAGACTTGATAAGGGGGTTAGGAGAAGTACCGATAGAGATAACAACGGTGTCTACAGGAATCTCAAATTCGCTATCAGGAATAGCAACGGGACGGCGACGACCCTTTGCGTCGGGCTCACCAAGCTCCATCTTTACGCACTTGATGCCGGTAACGAATCCATTTCTGGGATCGCGAGGATCCTCGGGATTGTTGTAGCCGATGATCTCGGTGGGATTGCAAAGAAGACGGAACTCGATTCCCTCCTCCTCTGCATGCTCAACTTCCTCTTTACGTGCAGGAAGCTCGTCCATGGAACGACGGTAAACAATATATACGTGTTCAGCACCAAGACGGAGAGCAGTTCTTGCAGCATCCATAGCAACGTTACCGCCGCCAACGATAGCGACGTTACCACCCTTCATAATGGGGGTGTCGGGATTGTCAAGATAAGCCTTCATAAGATTGCTTCTGGTGAGGAACTCGTTAGCCGAGTAAACGCCCTTGTAGGACTCACCGGGAATACCCATGAAGTTGGGAAGACCTGCACCGCTTCCTACGAATACAGCCTCATATCCCATCTCGAAGAGCTCGTCAATGGTAAGGGTCTTACCGATAACTACGTTGGTCTCAACCTTAACTCCGAGCTTCTCAAGGGTTTCAACTTCCTTAGCAACGATCTTCTTGGGAAGACGGAACTCGGGAATACCGTAAACAAGAACTCCGCCTGCGGTATGAAGTGCCTCATAAACGGTTACTTCATAGCCCTTCTTAGCAAGGTCGCCCGCGCAGGTAAGTCCGGAAGGACCGGAACCAACGATAGCAACTCTGTGACCGTTGCTTTCGGGACGAACGGGAGCCTCGGTGCAATATGTATTGTGCCAGTCAGCAACGAAACGCTCAAGACGGCCGATACCAACGGACTCGCCCTTGATACCTCTTACGCACTTGGATTCGCACTGTACCTCCTGAGGACATACACGACCGCAAACTGCGGGGAGAGAGGAGGACTTGGATATGATCTGATATGCACCCTCGAAATCACCCTCCTTGATCTTGCTGATGAACTCGGGGATGTGGATCTTAACGGGGCATCCGTTAACGCAAGGCATATTCTTGCAGTTGAGACATCTCATAGCCTCGTCGATTGCCATTTCCTCGGTGTAACCGAGAGCAACCTCCTGGAAATTGTGAGCGCGTACCTGTGCGTCCTGCGTAGGCATAGCGTTTCTTGTAAGACTCATATTTGCCTTTGCCATTTTACTTTACCTCCTTCTTGAAGAGATTGCATGCTTCGTCGTGAGCATGACGCTCGAAGTCTGCATACATTCTGCCTCTGGACATTGCTTCGTCAAAGTCGATCTCATAGCCGTTGAAATCGGGACCGTCAACACAAGCGAACTTGGTGACCTTCTTGCCGTCAACGTTAAGAGTGAGTCGGCATCCGCCGCACATTCCGGTACCGTCGATCATGATGGGGTTCATGGAAGCGGTGATGGGAGTGCCGAAGGGCTTTGCGGTAGCAACGACGAACTTCATCATGATAAGAGGACCGATGGTGATGATCATATCGAACTTTTCACCTGCCTCAAGCATTTCCTTAAGCGGAACGGTAACGTTACCGTGCTCACCGTAGGAGCCGTCGTCAGTCATAACGCGGAGGGTATTGGAACAAGCATTGAACTCGTCCTCAAGGATAAGAAGATCCTTGTTTCTGAAACCGATGATGCTGGTTACGTCAGCGCCCATCTCGTGAAGCTTCTGAGCGATAGGAAGTGCGATAGCACAACCAACGCCTCCGCCAACGATGCAGACCTTCTTGAGACCGTGGAGATGAGTAGCAACTCCGAGAGGACCTACGAAGTCCTGAAGGTAGTCGCCCTCTTCCTTGTGGGAGAGCTTTTCGGTAGTACCGCCAACGATCTGGAAAATGATCTTAACGGTGCCTGCCTCGCGGTCGTATCCTGCAACGGTAAGCGGGATTCTTTCACCGTTCTCATCAACTCTGAGGATGATGAACTGACCGGGTTCAGCCTTTTTTGCTACCAGAGGAGCCTCGATGTCCATCATGATAACAGTGGGGTTCAGTGCTTTCTTGTTAATAATCTTGTACATTCTCTTTTTCCTTTCCGGGTCTCAATTTCATTAGTTTGAGACCGAACGTTTAAAATAGAATTATTAAATAAATTCATTCCTAATAATTATATCAAATTTGCAGAAATATGTCAAGTAAATCTGATATTTTTTTCACAATTTTTTGTGGAAAAATCGCTAAAGTCAGGAATAGCAAAAAACAAGCACAAAAAAGCTTTTTTGTTAAAAATCAAACTTTGATGACAAAATTCCGTTAAAAAGTCAATTAATTTCATTAAAAAAGCCATAAAATCAAAATATATAACAACAATACACAATAAAATTTAGTAAACGACATCAATTTTCATAAAATTTGCACAATGTTAATTTTTTAGTCATTAATATTTGAATATATTTTGATATAATTTAATTGAACAAGATGCGAAAGCGTTTTGTTTAACGGCAGGCTGTGAAAGCGATGCAACCTACCGAAGTATCGCAAGCTCTCTGCCTCGGATCATCAAGAGGGTGATTCGTCCAAAACCGTGCCACATGGATGGCAAAATAGAAAAGCAGGAGGTTACTTATGAAGATCAACATCATCGGCAGACAGTTAAACGTGTATGAAGACACAAAGGCTATGATCACCGACAAGCTTTCCAAGCTTGACAAGTATTTTGGCGAAGAAGGAAATGCAACCGTCACCTTGAGCCACAAGCGCAATCTTTCTACGCTTGAGATTACGATCAAGGCCTCAAACACCTTATTCAGAAGTGAGGTAGATGCCGAAACCTTCAGAGAAGCGCTTGATAAATCAATTGATAATATAGAAAGACAGATCAGAAAGAATAAAACTCGCCTGCGTAAAAAGCTGCGCGAGGGACTGATCTCGGACGAGGCTATTGCAGCCGCATCCGTTGGAGAAGAACCCGAAGAATCCGATATTATCATCAGAACTAAAAAGTTTGAATATACGCCAATGTCCCCCGAGGAAGCTATCATGCAGATGAATCTGCTCGGGCACACATTCTTCGTGTTCAACGACTCGACGACCGAAAAGACCTGCGTCGTGTATAAGAGAAAGGACGGCAACTACGGTCTTATCGAGCCCGAAAACTGATAAAAATTTTTGGCCCAGCAAGTTAAAATCTCCACTCGCCACACGGCAAGTGGAGATTTTGTGTGAATAATCATATCAATATCAAATATTCTGATGAATAAGGATATTGACTTTTTCGCAGAATGTTTTATAATAAAAATAAGGAAATCCATCTTACAACAATTAAGGACGGAAACGAAAATGAAACGATCACGTTTTTTTGAGCTTGCCCGAATCATCGTTATTTTACTCTGTATGAGTATGCTGTTGTGCGCGTGTGCTCAAGTCGGAAACGGTTTTGAGACCGAGGACGTTACAACGAACGTTGACGAAACCACGGAAAAGAAAGAAAATTCAACAGAAGCTGAAAATGATACGACCGAAAAGAAAGAGGAGACTACCGAAAAGAAAGAGGAGACGACCGACGGTATGAAAGCCCCCGAGTTGATAAGCGAAGTAACCGAAAGATATTTTATATTCCGTATCTGGAATTTTTCAATTATGCCGTACCAAAGCTTCAAGTACACGGTCGACGAGGCGGTAAAAAGCGGATTTAACGCGATAAAGGTACATATCCCCTGGGCGCTCGTACAGCCCGATGCCAATACTATGAATTTTTCCGAGTTTGACCGAATGGTCGATTACGTGGTCAATGAAAAGGGCTTGAAGGTAGCGATCTCGGTCGATCTTACGCGTAGAGAGACCGACGCCTTGATCGGACACGAGCATATTCAGCGCGATATAAACGGAAATCTTTGTGTCGGAGGCTCGCACGCGGGCGACCGTACAGTTATCTCCTTCTGCTCTGACTACGCGGTGGAAAAAGCGATAGATTTCTACAAAACCGCAGTCGATCACTACGAAAGCCTTTACGGAGATGACGTTCTTTTCTACCTCCCCGCGTTCAATCCCTATTGTGAAACTGAATATTGGGCAGCGGCAGAGTACGACTATTCAGACCTTGCTCTTGCGGCTTTTGCGGAATTTCTTAAGGATGAATACGGCAGCGTTAATGCGATGAACGCTGTACTCGGCACAAGCTATGCCGATTTTGAGGCGGTAATTCCCCCATCCTGCAATAAGGCAGACGCGCTTGGAACACTTTGGTACCGTTTCCGTCATGAAAGGCTGAAGGCGGTAATAGACGGACTTGCTAAAGCACAGAAGTCTGTAGCACCAAGCTCTGAATTTGCAGTTCAGTTTGGAAGCGTATTCGATGATCATTCTGCAATAAGGGGAACTCTTGCATTCACCGATCTTTGTGAAAACGCAAACGTGCTTTGGGTAGACGACGGTCCTATGTACGATCATTCCTGGTCGATGGATTATATCCGTGCAGCACTTGACGGCAAGGTGAAGCTCGCGCAGGAGATCGACGGCCCTCACCAGAACGAGGCAACGCCCGAAAGATATCTCGATCAAGGACTTACCGTATTTGAGCACGGAGCGACCTACGTCAGCGCGGCAAACTGGTCGATCGACGAAAATTACCGCAAATACGAGCACGTGTGGAAAGAGATAGCAGACACCTGGCTTGGAGAAGATCATCCCGAGGTAAAGACGACCGCGGAAAACACACAGATCCTTGAAATATCTCTCTTGAGTCGCTTCAGACGGGGAGGGTTTGGCTCAGATCTGGCAAGATATCAAGAGCTTGGCGGCAAAGAAGGAGCATTCGTATATATCCGTATAATAGATGATCTCTCAAATGCAAAGGGAGAGTCCTTGCTTCCCTTCCATTCCTTCCCCGGAGATTTTTCAGGCACGCAGGGAGAGAACGGCTGGTATTACCGCAGCCACAGAAAAGGAAAGTTCTTTGATATGGAATTCTCCGACGGTATGTGGAAGGGAAAAGCAGAGTATACGCTGGTGATGAATGGAAGCGTGCACCCCGACGAGTATGATGCGGCAATAGTTTTCAAAGCCGATAAGGACGGAGACGTAGAATTTTCCTATACTCTTTCGTTGGCGTCCGATGAAAGCGACGGCATAGAATACACCGTGCTCGTTAACGGCGAGCCAATAAAGGAGTTTGGCGAGGACTTTATATATCTGCCGTACGGAGACGTAGCTTCAGGCGCGCTTGTTTTGCAGATCCGACAGGGAGATGAGATCGCGCTCATCGTAAACAAACACGACACCAAAGTAAGCGATACTACCGCACTAAACTTAACTGTAGAATATCTTAATTGACAGTCATAACAATTATCCCCCGATATCAAAAAGATCTCGGGGGATAATTGTTTATTTTTTATAAATATACGTCTTCTTCGAAATGTGCCGCCGTTAAAGCACCTGCACCGCCGTCATAAAGCGAATTTTTCATATATACGGCTGTGATCTGATTTTCGGGATCTACCCACATGTGCGCTCCATACGCTCCACTCCAACCAAAAGAGCCAACGGGCAAACGAACATAATCTGCCCCCATTATAACTCTGACTCCAAGTCCCCATTTTTGCGGACCCGGCATGATCTGATCGGAGAGCGAGGGAGTTTGCATTTTCTTTATCAGTTCACTGCTTATAAGCTGTGTGCCGTCTGCAGTCCTGCCCTCTGCAAGTAACATTTCGGCAAATCTTGAATAGTCTCCGATGGTAGAAACGAGACTGGCTCCGCCGCAAAAATACGTAAGAGGAAGATCGGACATCGTATGGTGTTTGTCAAGAGGTAAAAAGCCCGATTTGCCATCTTCGAAGTTATGTAAATTGACCATTCTTCCCCACTGCTCCGCCGAGGGAACAAACGTGGTATCAACCATTCCGAGAGGCGCAAAAAGCTCTTCCTTCAAAAATTTATCATAGGCTTTTCCCGAAGTGATCTCAACTACGCGCGCAAGCAGATCGAACGCGATGAGAGGAGAATAGGCGGTCATACTTCCGGGCTCAAATGCAAGCGGAAGCTTTGCATAAGCATTCGCGATGCTTTTAAGATTAACCTTTTCGTCAGGTAAAAGCTCAGCAAAAAGCTTTTCGCCAAGTCCAAGCGAGCCGACTCCGCTTGTATGATTAAGCAGATTTAAAATCTTTATTTTTTCGGTCGCCTTGCGAACAATGACGATCTCTCCGCCCTCGTCAAGTGTACCGATCTCAATATCAGCAAATTCGGGAATGAATTTTTCAAGCGGATCGTCAACAGAAACAAGACCTCTGTCGACCTGCTTCAAGATCGCCGCCGTAGTGATCGGCTTTGTCAGCGATGCAAGACGGAATATTGTCGATTCGGTCAGTGATTTTCCGTTGTCGGCTTGCCCAAAGCAGTTCTGATAAACGACCGTTCCCTCTTGCTTTACGATCACAGAGGCGCCGCCGACACGTCCCGAGGCGATATCTTCGTTTATTCGGTTCTCGATCTTAATTTTTATCTTTTGTTCGTCAAGAATTTTCATAATATTGGATTATTTTTTCGTAATGACTTCAAGGAGTAATCTCCAAACTCTTTCGCAGGAAGCGAGGTCGAGATGCTCGTCGGGAGAATGAATGTCGTGCATGTTCGGTCCTACCGAGATAACGTCCATTCCCGTCATCTTCGACGAAAGAATGCCACACTCAAGTCCCGCATGTATCACGCCGACGGAGATCTCCTTACCAAACAGCTTTTTATAAGCTGTTGCATAATCATCTCGCAGCGCTGATACGGGCGCATACTCCCAACCGGGATATCTTGCATAATGACTGCACTGTGCTCCCGCGAGAGCAGAGAGCATATCAAGCTCGCGGCAGGAAAGATCAAGCTGGGACTCGATAGATGATCGAGCCGACAGTATGAATTTTACTCTTTGATCGTTCGTTTCCGCAACACCGAGATTTCTCGAATATTCTACAAGTCCCTTTATGTCGTTGCTCATTTTAAGCACTCCTGTTTTAACACAAGAGAGGAAAGCCACAATTTTCTCGGTTTCGGCAAGAGAAATGCAAGCTTCGGGATTTTCAACGCAGTCGACCTTTACAAGAAGGTCCTTATCGTCGTCGCAAAGCTCCTTTTTGATTCCCCAGACCTCGTTTATAGCGGCAAGACTTGCCTTTTTCTCGTCTTCGACCAATATCGTCGCAAATGCTTCTCTTGCAATAGCGTTGTCCTTGCCACCGCCGCAGAAGGATACCAAAGAGAATTTTTCTTCCGCCCAGACAGCGCCGAGAATTCGTGCAAGAGCTACTATGGCATTGGTTTTTCCGCAGTGTATCTCCGCACCCGAGTGCCCGCCTGAAAGTCCCGTGACCGATATTTTCAGAGCAGTCGCGGTATTTGACGCTTCGCATGCCGAGTAATTAAAGTCAACCTCGGTTCTGCAGCCGCCTGCGCAGCCCGCAGTGATCTGCCACTCCTCTTCGCTGTCGAGATTGATCATCTTCTTTGCGGTCACAACAGAGCAATCAAAGGCTTTTGCTCCATCAAGCCCTGTTTCTTCCTCAACAGTGAAAAGACATTCAAGGCGGGGGTGCTTGTCGGTTTCCAGTAAAGCAAGGATCATAGCAACGGCAATTCCGTTGTCGCCGCCGAGAGTTGTACCGTCTGCCCACAAAAATCCGTCCTTGACCGAAAGCTTAAGTCCGTCGCGAAGAAAATCGTGGTCCGAATCGGCGTTCTTTTCACAGACCATATCCATGTGACCCTGCAAAAGTATCGCAGGCTTGTCCTCATAGCCAGAGGTCGCTTCCTTGCGGACAAAGACGTTCCCCGCATCGTCGCGGAACGAGAAAAGTCCCAGCTTCTTGGCAAAATTCTCAACGTAATCTGCTACACCGCTCTCATTACCCGAGCCGTGAGGGATAGCGCATATATCTTCAAATATCTCAAAAACTCTTTTAGGCTCGTAGCCTTTGGTTACGTAGTTCATAATTCACCTGATTATTTGTAATAATTATCGTCGTCAAACGAGTGCTTATTTAAAGTACTCATTTTCTTGCCTATTCCAAGCGCAACGCAGGACTCGGGATTCTTTGCAATAACGGTCTTGATACCCGTTACTCTTGATATGAGCTTGTCAAGTCCGCCAAGCAGACTTCCACCGCCAACCATAATGATTCCGTTATGTAATATATCTCCTACAAGCTCGGGCGGTGTCTTTTCGATTATTTCGCAAATACCGTCGATAAGCTCGGTCATGGGCTTATACATCGCGCCGATCATTTCTTTTGAAGAAAGCGTAGCGGTCTTCGGCATACCGCTTGAAATGTCGCGACCTTTAACGTCAAGAAGTCTTGCCTCTCCGTGCTCGTAGACCTGACCTATCTTTATTTTGATGCCCTCGGCAGTTCTCTCTCCGATAAGCATATTGTATTTATCCCTTACGTAGTCAACGATCGCCTCGTCAAAGCTGTCACCGCCGACCTTTATAGTTTTCGATACAACGATACCGCCAAGCGAGATGACCGCGATCTCGGTCACGCCTCCGCCGATGTCGACCGTCATATTACCAACTGCGGTTCTTATGTTTGATCCCGCGCCGAGAGCCGCGGCGATGGGGGATTCAATGAGGAATGTCTTTCTTGCTCCTGCCTCTCTTGCGGCATCGAGAATTGCTCTCTGCTCTATCTCGGACATTCCCGAGGGAACGCTGATCATAATTCTCGGAGGAAGCAGAGTTTTTCCGCAGGCGCGACGAATAAAATACTGAAGCATCTTCAAGGTGACCTCATATTCGTTTATCATTCCGTCCTTAAGCGGTCGGAGCGCAGAAATACCGTCGGGAGTTCTGCCCATCATTTCTTGAGCTTCCTTACCGACCTTGATGACCCTATCAGTCGTTTTGTCTATAACAACGACACTGGGCTCACGCAAAACGATACCCTTGCCCTGCACGTAAACCTGCACAGTGGCTGTTCCCAGGTCTATTCCGATGTCTCTGCTTAGAATTATATTTTTAAACACCGATATTTCCTCCGTGTTTCATCTGGCTGTACCTTTTATAGCTTCGGGCGTCTCCGACCGCGCAAGACGACGAAACCCACCCTACCATTTTAATTATACAACAAAATATTACCAAAAGTCAAATATTTTTTATAAATATATCATTAACTTACAGAAAACAAAAAATCGAACCGTGAAAAGCCG
>JAZSGD010000070.1:0-2545 GCA_045532555.1 Eubacteriales bacterium
TGCTTTGTGTGTTCTTCCATTTGGTGAGAAGTGCCGTACCCAAAGCGATCACCGCAGCAGAAACAAGGGTGATGATAACAAGCATTTGGAGTCGTTGCACATCTCTGTTTCCCACAAGCCCGTCGATCACAAGTGCGGAGAGGAAAATGCCAACATAGGGTGTAAGGGCATCCCAAACTACGTTTAGCAAATAAGAAAGAACCATCTGCGGATAGTGACTATAAATTAGTTTGAACGCTCGATTATTTGCACGAAAAGCTCTTTTCAAAGTTACTTTGCTTTCAGTTTTCTTCATTTTCGACCTCTCCTTCCTTGTAGTATTTACTCTGAACTTCAAACAGCTCGGCGTATTTGCCGCCAGCCTTCAGAAGTTCCTCATGTGTCCCTTCTTCACCGATGCCGCCATCCGCAATCATAATGATACGGTCGCAGAAGCGAGTGGAGGCAAGACGGTGAGAAATATAGATAGAGGATTTACCGCTTGTCATTTCATTGTATTTCTGATACATTTCCGACTCTGCGATAGGATCAAGTGCCGCCGTAGGCTCGTCAAGAACAATGAAAGGAGCGTTTTTGTAAAGCGCACGGGCAAGCATAAGACGCTGTGTTTCGCCGCCCGAAAGGAGTATAGCTTCTTCAAATACCTCTCGATTTAGATAGGTTTCATATCCGTCCTTTAAGGATTCGATCTTTTTGCGCAGCCCTGCTTTTTCAACACAATCCACAACACGCTCCATATCAATGCCTACGCTGTCCTGGGCTACGTTGGTTGCAATCGTACCGGCAAGAAGCGAGAACTCCTGGAACACAGCCGAGAACATCTTATAGTAATCTCTGCGGTTGTAATTTCTGATGTCCTTTCCGTCAAGGAGAACACGTCCCTCGGTAGGATCGAGGAAACCGCAGATCAGCTTAATAAGTGTTGTTTTACCTGCGCCATTCAAACCAACCACAGCAAGCTTTTCACCGGGGTGGAGCGTCAGATTGATATTCGTGAGCGTATCTTTGTCTGCGCCGGGATAGCGATAGGATACATTTTCAAGTCTGATCTCATAGAGTCTGTCTGCTTCTGCTTCAATAGGCTCGCCGTCCTCAAATTTGAACGGTTCGGGATATTCAAGACATTCACGAACCGTAGAAATGTCAAGAGATTGTGTATGAAGCGTATTAAAGCCGCCGAGAATACCCGATACCCAAGCGGTAAAGCCACCCACCGCGCTGAAGAACAGAAGGAACTCTGATACGCTGAGTCCATTACCGATTACAAGACCGATAAGGTAAGCGTATGCAATTGCATTGCGAAGGAAGGTGAGTACAAGGTCAACTATTCTTGCCCAAATGTAAACGCCCTGCGCCTTGCTCTGAAACGCCGTATAAGCTGCCATTGCTTTCGCATACAGCTCGTCGATCCAAGGTCGCAAGCCGAAAATACGAATATCTTTAGCAAGCGTCAAGTCACTCGAACAACGGTCAAGGTAATAAATTCGTGTCGTATGTTCAGATTCTTCCTCACGGTGACGGTATCCCCATTCGTTTAGGTGATTACTTACAAAATATGAAATAACCGTTGTAACAAGAATCGCAACCAAAAGGATCGGCTGAATAGAGGACATCAAAATCACGTAGAAAACAAAGCCTATAATGTTTGTTGTCAAATCGGTAAGTGTCGTCCAAATAGCTTCCGTAGCTGCTCTGTTTGAAGCAATCGTTTCCTGTACCTTGATTTTTAACGTTTTGAATCTCTCGTCGCTGATATTGGGATAAGATGTCGTTGCCATCTTTCTGTTGAGAAGATTTATGATCTCGCAACGGGTGCTGATTCTTCCGTATAAGGTATTCGTGTTGACATACGACGATGCCGCCGAAACGAGCATCAACGCACCAACGAACACCGCTATCGTCACGATCAGCTCTGTAACCGTTCCTTTTCTTTCCACCACAGAGAGTATCGTGGGGGAAACATATAGATTGATTAGGTTAAGTGCCACCGCCAAGAGTGCGGATAGTAAGGAAAGCACAATAACCTTTTTCTCTCCCGAAGTCCAAGCGAGCTTTATCATATACGCAGAGTTCTGCGCCATATTGTACTTAGGTTTGGGAGCTTTTTCTTTTTTCGTTTTTTGAGTTTTTTCTTTTGCCATAAAAACCACCATCCTTTCTGAGCATATCATATCACAAAAAGTCGCCCCCGTGTAAAAACGGGGACGAATCGTCATTTTTGGGTGACGAATTGCAAAATCAGACCTGCGGAATGAGGATTTCCGTGGTAAATGCGCCGTCCTCGCTGTTTCGTGAGAGGTATCCGTCAAGACGCTCGATGATATTGTCTATACGCACCAAGCCGAAGCCGTGTCCGTCACCTTTTGTGGTGTGGAAACGGTTTCCGACCTTTGCGAGCTTCTTTGTCGCCGTGAAATTGGTAAACGAGATATAAAGCTGTGTGTTCTTCATATCCATATATACACGGATAAGTCTTTGTTCTTCGGGCAGAGCCATACTTGCATCAATGGCGTTATCGAAAAGGTTTCCGATGATAACGCATAGG
>JAZSGD010000278.1:0-2025 GCA_045532555.1 Eubacteriales bacterium
CGTAAACTTCCTGAAGAAGGGTATTGAGATGGGTTGCGGTAACTCGATCCTGATCAAGGTTAACCAGATCGGTTCGCTGACCGAGACGCTCGATGCTATCGAGATGGCTCACCGCGCCGGTTACACGTCGGTAACCTCGCACCGTTCGGGTGAGACCGAGGATGCTACGATCGCCGACATCGCCGTTGCTACGAACTCGGGTCAGATCAAGACCGGTTCGATGTCGCGTTCGGACCGTATGGCCAAGTACAACCAGCTGATCCGCATCGAGGAGGAGCTTGGTGAGGAGGCTGTTTATGGTTATACCAAGGTCTATCGCAAGTAAAATCGCACATAACGGGTAATTTCTGCGTTACGCTCGGATCGAAAATGCTCACATACGACAGTATGCTCCGCTTTTCGCCCCTTCGCAAGCATTGAAATTCCCACGTTATCTGCAATTTTATAACGCACGAAGGTCGCTCGGTTTCGGGCGACCTTCTTTCTAAAACGTGGGTGTCTTCCTATAGGTCGTATAGGTCTTATAGGTCCCATTGCTCCTTGTTTAATTAATTATGGTCGCAATAGTTTTAAGTTGCTGTTTTTGTGCGCTGGTGTGGGGCGCGATTGCGCTCTTTGTGCGTCGTCATCCCGAAACGATGGCGGGCTATAACACCATGCCGCGCAAGAAGCGGGAGAGGATTGATCTGCATCGCATCGGTCGCCTGGTGTCGAACGGGATGTATGTCGGTATCCCCTGTATGCTGCTTGCTCCCCTGATGCCGACTAAGGGGCTCTTTATGACGATGCTCGTCGGAGTGCCCGTCGGCTTGCTCG
The DNA here is from genome assembly GCA_045532555.1 of Eubacteriales bacterium. Taxonomy (GTDB): domain Bacteria; phylum Bacillota; class Clostridia; order Oscillospirales; family CAG-272; genus SVTX01. Next base: position 817 of record JAZSGD010000278.1, read on the forward strand.
TCGCCGTAGCGATTTATGTAAATCTCTCGGCCAAGAAGTTCGAGAAGAACGAGAAGAAATAGTAAGGGGGCTTAAAGTTTCTTAAGGTAGCTTAAGGTGACTTAAGGAGTAGGCCTTAAAGATACTTTAAGCACCTTTAAGCACCTTTAAGCATCTTTAAGTCACCTTAACAAAGAAAAATTTTGAGAATAGGGTAAAAAAGAGTACCTTTGGATATATTTAAGAGGCTTTTTCTATGACAGGTTTGGTCCCTAACCGAGGTAATTATCGGCAACTGTTATGTTATCGCAAAGCAGAGGCAATCTATGATATAACCTATCACTTTGTGATGCATTTTGTGGAGCATGGCGACCGAACCCGTGACCAAATGGTGCAGGCGGCACGCTCGGGGAAGCAAAATATTGCGGAGGGGTATGCGGCCGGCGCGACTTCGAAAGAGATGGAGCTCAAGCTGCTCAATGTAGCCAAGAGTAGCTTAAATGAGTTGTTGGAGGATTATTTGGACTACCTGCGTACCCGTCGTCTGCGTCGCTGGGAGGAGTCGAGTGTCGAAATGAAGCGTGCGCAGGAGTTGGGTAAGGAGCATAACGATACCGAGTTTTGGATGGCGATTGTCGAGAGTCGAGGGGCTGAAACAATCGCCAATATAGCTATCGTGCTGCTCTACCAGGCTGACTATTTGATATATAAGTATATACAGTCGGTCGAGGCTCGTTTCTTGGAACAAGGCGGTTTCCGCGAAAAACTTTCCACGGAGCGTCGCCGTGTGCGAGTGCAGAAGTAAGAAAGAGCCTTAAAGTTACTTAAGGGGAGGTCCTTAAGGTACTTTAAGCACCCTTCAGTATCTTTAAGGCACCTTAAATTTTCTTTTTTCTTCGGAAAATTTGCTTTTCGTAAAAACTATTCCTACCTTTGTCGCGCTTAAGCAAATAACACATTAAAACAAAAACGCAAATGAAAAAGGGTATTCATCCGGAGAATTATCGTTTGGTGGCATTCAAGGATATGTCGAATGACCACGTGTTTTTGTGTCGGTCCGCCGTTTCGACAAAGGAGACTATCGAGGTGAACGGCGAAACCTATCCCGTGTATAAGATGGAGATCTCGAACACGTCGCACCCGTTCTATACGGGTAAGATGAAGCTCGTAGATACCGCCGGTCGCGTCGATAAGTTTATGAGCCGCTACGCAAAGCGCTACGATAAGAAG
>JAZSGD010000111.1:0-11809 GCA_045532555.1 Eubacteriales bacterium
TATGCACTCGAAGTCGAACGCGAAGCGATCTACCTCACAGCGAGAGAAGATCTCCTTTGCCGCCTTACCCGTGAATGCCTTGCATCCACACTGCGAGTCCGAAAGCTTGAAGCCGCCGACGATCGAAAGCACCTTGATATAGACCTTCGAGGCGAGCTTACGGATAGCGGTATAGCCCTCGTAGCCGTCCTTGGAGAGATTGCGCGAGCCGATGACCATGTGTGCGTCTGGATTGGCGAGGAAGGTCTCATAAACTCGTTTGATGACGTCGGTGCCGTACGCAAGGTCAGCATCGGTGAACATAATTATATCACCCTCTGCGGCAAGCATTGCCGTTCTTACGGCGTAGCCCTTGCCTCTGTTCTGCTCATAGCCTACGACACGGACATGGGGGAGGTTCATCTCCTCTACTGCCTTATCGCATCCGTCCTTTGAGCCGTCGTTTGAGAAAATGATCTCATAGTCATCAAAGTTTGCAGACATATAATCGGAGAGGGTCTGTGCGGTCTCCTTGATTATTGAGCTCTCGTTATACATTGGGATACAAAGCGAAAATTTCATTTTAATTACCTTTCAATACCTGGGGTTACTTCTTATATACGTTTATTTCAAATTCGATCTCGGTTTCGAGTGAGTCAAGGCTTGCAAGCTTTTGCTTATCCGCCTCGCTGGTGCGCCAATAGTACGGCGTCATTGAAAAGAGTGCGGCGATATTCTCTTTTCCCGAGATATTCATTGCATAATGGGAGATCACGCACTCGACGTGCTCCATATTTTTCGGCAGATCGGCGCGGGGGCCGTTTTCATAAACGTCCTCATACATCACGCGCTTCAAGCCCATAAGGTGATTTTTGCCAGCTCCTACCACGAAAAGATAGCCGTCGTCCTTAAGCACGCGGTTATATTCTTCCTCGGCGCAGGGGGCGAAGATATTGGTCACTGCATCGGCACAGCCGTCTGCCAGTGGCAATTCGAAGACACTAGCGGTGGCAAAAAGCAAGCCTTGCTTTTCGTCCCGTCTTGCTTGCTTTGCTCCTGCGGAGCAAGCAAATTTAGAGAGATCGAAGGCGACGGTGCTCTCTGACAGATCGGCGAGCATTGAGCTATAGTACCCTTCTCCGCAGCCTGCATCGACGATCAGTTTGCAGTCGGGAACGTAGCGTTTAACCGTGTGATATATCGCTTCCGCAGCAAGCTTATAGTGAGGTGTAGAGCGCAAAAATGCGCGCCTTGCCGCGACTGCTTCCTTGGAGTCGCCGCCCGTAGCGCCGAAGCTCAGGTACCCGTCTGCGGAAAAATCAAAGCTATGCCGTTTCTTTTTCGGATTATCTCCGCTACACTTCACGCTTTTCCCGTCCTCCGTCGCTTCCATTGGACAGCGGCAGATCGGGCAGATGAAATGCTCGCGGATTATTTTTTTGTGGTTGCTCAAGGTATCTCCTTCAGTGAATAAAAATAGGGTCGAATGGTGAGCCGTCGTGATTTTTTGCATCGACTCGATTCCTCTTTATATTGTAATACAAAAAGCCAAAAAAATCAATAGGTTTGGGGAAAATCGCGACGGATTTCCCCCAAAATAGTTGTTTTCGCGCTAGTTTTCTTCTTCGAAGCTGCCGTCGTAGATTGCATCAAGCTCAAACCAGAAGGTCGAGCCCTTATTTATGACACTTTCGACTCCGTAGTGTGCGCCGTGTGACTCAAGTATTCCCTTGACTATCGACAGTCCGAGTCCCGTACCGACGACGGCACGCTTATGGACCTTGTCCACCTTATAATATCTGTCCCAGATATACGGAATATCCTCGGGGGCAATTCCAACACCTGTATCGGTCACAGATACCCTAACCTTACCGTCGACTACGGTTTGCTTTATCAGTACCTTTTTGTCCTCGCCCGTATAATTGAGCGCGTTGTTCACAAGGTTATAGACTACCTGCAGTATCATCGTTCTGTCTGCATTGACAGAGATGTTTTCTTCCTTTTCAAAGGTGATAGAATATTCCTGCTGCTCGGTGAATTTTTCATAGCGAAGCATGACCGCGCCGATGACCTCGGTCAGATCGAATATCTCGGGCTCGGGCTTTCTCGTGCCTGCACGTATTTTGGAAAGGTCGAGCATATCGTTGACGAGCTCGGTCAGTCTTTCGGTCTCGTCGATGATGACCTGCATATTTTCGGGAGTGCTCTCTCCAGGAATGTCGCGCATCACCTCTCCGTAGCCCTTTATCATCGTCAAAGGTGTACGAAGGTCGTGCGATATATTGGCTACGAGCTCCTTTTGGAGATTATCATTCTTTGCAAGCTCGCTTGCGGCATAGTTCAATGCCTCGGCAAGCTCTTCTGCTTCCCTATATCCGCCACCGAAAAAGTAGGCGTCATACTCTCCCTTTGCAAGTCTTCTCGCGGATCGGCTCATTCTTTCCATAGGCAGACAGATAAGTCTTGAAAGCAGAAGCGCCATAACAAGCGCGCCCATTATCAGTATACACATTATCCAGCCGAACTGATGCTCAAGCGTGGTAACCGTTGCGCTCAGCGGAAGCAAGGCGGACTCTTGAAGGATAACGTAGTCGCTACCGTCAGCGCCCCTATTCGCCGCCGCGTGTATGGTTACGATAACCGTCGAGCCGCCGACGGAATTTGAAATTCGGCGAGTGTAGTTGCCGTCCTTTTCAAGCACGCTCGTACACAGTCGACGGATCTCTGCTCCGTCCGCGTGGTGTATAAAGCAGTTTATATTGGTGTCGCAGTCGGCTATCTCACGGGGAACACCGTCGGTTATTTTAAAGACCCTGATACAAGAGTCGGTCCCTATCGAGCGCTTATAGGTTATTTTCTGCAAAAGCTCGATATCGTCCGTCGCGGAAAAGATCTCCTCGTCGGTCTGATGAAATTCGTCGAGCTTGGAGCTTTCGTAAAAGCGGTTGAGCAGCGCCACCTGAAAGGTCCAGATAACTATCAGGCAGAGCACGACGAACAAGGTAAGCATACCGAAAAGTCGCCACGAGATACCTGACACGCGGCGACGGCTTCTGTATATGGGGCTGTTTATTCTGTCATTGTTCATATCAGCTGTTCCCCGTCGTTGAATATTACGCTTCGCCCTCAAAGCGATATCCCACTCCGCGAAGCGTTACGATATATTTGCTGTATTCACCGAGGCTTTTACGCAAAAGCTTTATATGCGTATCGAGGGTCCTCGCATCTCCGTAAAAATCGTATCCCCAGACCTCGCTTATCAGCTTTTCGCGAGAGAGCGCGATGTTGCGGTTGTCGAGCATATAGAAGAATAGGTCGTACTCCTTTGGCGACATATCCACTCTCTGACCGTTGATGTAGACGAGTCTTGCGGTGAGGTCTGCCCTCAGTCCTCCGTTGTCAAGTTCTACTATGACGTTCGGCTTCTTGACCGTGTCGTCTGCCTTGTCGCGTCTTGACATACGCTTCATAATAGCCTCTATACGAAGCATAAGCTCCTTGGGCGAAAAGGGTTTGACGACGTAATCGTCGATGCCGAGCTCAAAGCCGTTTATCTTATCGTATTCCTCGCCGCGCGCCGAGAGCATAATGATCGGCGTGTTCGTCACCTTGCGGATCTCTCGGCAAGCCGAAAATCCGTCGAGCTCTGGCATCATGATATCCATTATGATGATATCGAACTTATCCTTGCGGCAAAGTCTTACCGCTTCCATTCCGTCGCCTGCTTCGATGACGGTATGTCCTTCAAATTCGGCGTATTTTTTGATTATAGAACGTATCCTTGCTTCATCGTCTACTACTAAAATATTGTACATTTTCTCTCCGTTCCGTCTCTGCCCACCGCGGCTCGAGACTAATTATTTATACAGTCTTTTGGTATTTTTTACATCTCTGTTATCATTATAATCAAAATTTGTGACAGTTTAATGAAGAATCAAGAAAAAGTCGTTGAAAAAAGCAAATTTATTCTTGTTTTTGTCCGACAGATATGATAAAATTAATATATACTATAACAAAGTAAAGTCAGGGACGGTTTTTACGATGAATTATATCAGAAAATTACTTAAAGAGGCGGGGGTAGAGCTATGTGCTCCCATATCCTTGAAAAATTGCAATATTATGAGGCAATACAAGCTCGAGCGTTGCGGTTTTTCGGATATTTCTTCGCTAAATGCGATAATGATAGCCGTTCCCTATCTTTTAAAATGTGAAAAGCGCAACGTTTCGGCATACGCTATTCCAAAAGATTATCACCTATTTTTTAAAGGACTTTTTAACACGATAATTCCCCTGCTTGAAAATGAATATCCCGAAAACAAATTCGTTGGATTTGCGGACGACTCGCCGATAGACGAGCGATCTGCCGCCGCTATGGCGGGGCTTGGGATCATCGGGGACAACGGCATGCTGATTACCGAAAAATACTCGTCTTACGTATTTTTGGGCGAAATAATCACCGATCTGCCGATCGAGTCTGCCGCGGGAGAGATCAAGAGGTGCGAGGGCTGCGGAAAATGCAAGCTCGCTTGCCCGATGGCAGAGTCGGGTCAATGTCTCTCGGCGCTGACACAGAAAAAGGGTGTTTTATCCAACGAAGAGCAGAAGACTATCCTAAAGCACGGATATGCGTGGGGCTGCGATATTTGCCAGGAGGTCTGTCCGCACACGAAAAGGGCGATAGCGGACGGTACTATTTACACGGATATTGAATTTTTTAAAAGCGAAGATCTTCCCTTTCTTACCGTCAGGGATATTGACGATATGAGCGACGGGGAATTTGCAACCAGAGCTTATTCCTGGAGAGGTCGCCAGACGATCAGAAGAAATCTTGAGCTTTTTGAACGAGATGATTCTTAAAATCAATTTTTGAGGAAAAAATTATGTTGACATTTCTTTTCGGAAGATCGGGAAGCGGAAAAACTTCTTACATAATCGAAAAAATAAAGGAATCGGTGGCGTCGGGAACGCAGACCTATCTGCTCGTTCCCGAGCAGCAGGCGTTTATCAGCGAATCGATGCTTGCCGATCTGCCTGCGTCGTCTGCGCTCTGCTTTGAGGTAGTCTCCTTTTCTCGCCTTTGCGAAAAGGTTTTTGGCGAGATCGGAGGTCTTATAGATTCACGTATGGGCAGTGATCTGGGAAGTCTGATCATGTGGCAGGCTCTGCGCGAGGTCTCTACGCTTTTTGAAGAATACGGAAGCGTTAAAACCGACCGCGCGTTCGGTGATATGATGCTGTCGGTCATAGACGAGCTACACGCAAATTCGGTGAGTGCCGAGGATTGTCAGAGGCTTGCCGAACAATGTGACGATCCCGCGCTCTCGCGTAAGCTTTCCGATATTTCACTCGTTTATGCCAATCGTGATCGAATTATGGGCGAGCTGCTCGGTGAATCGGCTATTGCCGCGGAGAATAAGCTTTCCTTGCTCTCGGCTGCTTTGCGCTCTCACAGGTGCTTTGGTGGCTGCAGAGTTTTCGTCGACTCCTTTACCAGCTTTACGGGTGAGGAGCACGATATACTCGAGGAGATCGCAAGACAGGCTGACGAGCTCTGTATTTCCTTCTGCTACGAGGGCAGAGGGACTGACGGTCCGCACACCGAAAGTATTCGAGATACGGTTAAAAGATTTACAAGATTTGCGCGTGAAAACGGTGTGGAGTCAAGGGACGTCACCCTTGAAGCAAACACTCGCGCAAAAAGCATTGTGCTACAGGAGCTTGAAAAGCTTTTGTGGGATTTTTCCGTCACAAAGGATTCGCTTCCCTGCGTGAATGCCGAGGAGCTTACCGCAGTACCGATGGCAATATGCAAAAACGAATACGAGGAGACATTCTTTGCCGCCTTGCAGATACTCAAAGCGCACGCAGAAGGCGTTAAATTCTCCGAGATCGCACTTATTATGCGTGACTGTGACAACAGGAAGGGCATTATTGATGCCATCTTTGAGCGACTGAATATTCCCTATTTCTACTCTGAAAAGACCGATCTTTCAAGTACACCCGTGGCGCGACTTATTCTGTCTGCTTTGCGTTGTATTACATACAATTTCAGAACCGCAGACATGCTTACGCTGCTCAAAACCGGACTTTGCGGAATAGATGCGCGCGACGCCGATCTTTTTGAGGACTATTGCTACACCTGGTCGATCAGAGGAAATCGATTCCTTGACGACGTCTGGAGCATGAACCCCAACGGCTACACGACTCAAAAAAGCGAGCGCGGCAACGAGATCTTGCTTGCAGCAAACCGTGTGCGCGCGGCACTCATTCCGCCGCTGGTCTCTCTGCGGAAAAAATTTGCTTTAGCAGGCGGAAGCACGCTTGAAAACTGCCGCGCCCTTTACGAATATTTAGAGGAGCTTGGCGTTTCCGAATCGCTTTGCGCTCTTGCCGAGCTTGAGCTCGCCTCGGGAAACATACGGGGCGCGGGCGAGGCTATACGCGTTTACGATCATATCGTATCGGTGCTGACGAATATCGGCACCGTGCTTAAGGATGCTCCCACCAACGCGGAGGAATTGACCGCCGCTATTGAAATAATGCTCAGCCACACGGATATGGGCTCGGTGCCCGCCGTGGGAGATTACGTTACGGTCGGCTCGGCGGCAACGCTCCGAGTTGAAAATATCAAGATCGCCATACTGCTCGGTCTTTGCGACGGAGAATTCCCCAAGGCTTATGCTGACTCGGGACTGCTCAGTGAAAACGACAAGAGCGTTATGGCAGAGCTTGGCGTTCCCCTGACCTCCCGCGAAAGCACGGTGACCTCGGACGAGCTTTTCTACGTCTACCGCGCTATGACGAAGCCCTCGGACAAGCTGGTGCTCTGCACCTGCGCTTCAAGCATTGGCGGTCGGGCGCTAACTCCGTCAACCGCGTGGAACCGAGTCAGGTTTATCTTCCCCAAGATCAAGCCCGTAGAATTTGATCTTGCCCGCGTTGCAGAGCTTGCGGCTTCGTTGTCCGAGGATGATGGCTCGAACGGCAACGACAGTGAGGATCCACGTGATGAACAGGCAGACGCCGTCGAGATAGATCCTATGTACGTTCGTATGCTGTTTGGCGACAGACTTCGCCTTTCAAAGTCGCAGATCTCGACCTTTGCAGAGTGTCCCTACAGATATTGGTGCGAATACGTGCTTGGTCTTCGCGAGCAGAAGGTGTCCGCCGTCAGCTACGCTGACTCGGGAACGATAATTCACTACGTTCTTGAAAAATTCCTAAAGAAAGTCCGTCGTCCCGACGGATCGGTAGATCGACCCTCGGACGACGAGATAATTAAAGAGGTCGACTCGATCATATCCGAATATATTTACGATATCAACTGTCCTCTGCCGTCTTCGATGCTATACAGCTTCTCAAGACTCCGCGATCTCTCGCTCGTTATGGTACGCAGCGTTCTTGACGAATTCCAGCGCTCGAGCTTTAAGATAGTCGCGTTCGAGGAGCACATTTCCGATCGTCGCGAAGGAACTCTCAAGCCGATGGAGATCAGGATCGGCGATGATGACGGCGCGCCTATAGTCAGCCTTGGCGGTGTTATTGACAGAATCGACCTTTACGATGACGGAGAGAGCAAATATCTGCGCGTGGTCGATTACAAGACGGGTACTCACAGATACGACGTATCCAAGGTCTCCACGGGCGAGGATCTTCAGCTCCCCGCCTACCTATTTACCGCCGCACAAAAGAAAAATATCGGTTTCTTCGGCGAAGAAAAGGAGATACTTCCCGTGTCGGCTCTCTTCCTTTCTGCCGAAGAGGAAAAGGGAGAGATAAATCCCGTGAGAAGCGGATTTATTCTCGGCAACAAGGATATTTTGTCCGCGGCAAGCGCCGATATGGACAAAAAGATACTTGCCGGCATCTCGGTAAACAAGGACGGAGAGATCACAGGCAAAGCCGCGGTCAGCGACGAGCAGTTGGCGGGTATTGAAGATTCCCTGCACGCCTCGATAATCGGCACGGCAAGATCGATGTATTCGGGCAAGGCTCCGCGCACTCCTTCAAAGGAAGCGTGTGGGTTCTGCTCCATTCGTTCGTCCTGCCCGTCGGCATACAAGGAAAAGCATTAATCACAACCGGAGGACTATTTATGAATTTTACCAAAGCACAACAAGCGGCTATGAATACTCGCGGGCAAACTCTGCTCGTCAGCGCAGCCGCGGGCTCCGGCAAAACCTTTACACTTACACAAAGAATAATAAAGCGCATAATCGAAGAAGGGGTTGATATTTCAAGCCTTCTTATCGTCACGTTTACGCGTGCCGCCGCAGGAGAGCTGAGGGCGAAGATATCCAAAGCTCTTGCTGAGGCTATCGCCGAACATCCTGACGACAAGCACCTGCAAAAGCAAATGCTAAAGCTTGGAAGCGCACATATCAGCACCATAGACTCGTTCTTCTCTGATCCCGTGCGAGCTAATTTTGAAAAGTTGGGACTTCCCGCCTCAATGAGGCTTTCCGACAAGGCAGAGCTTTCGTCTCTGCAAGAGGATACGATGAAGGAGGTTTTGGAAGGATTCTTTGAGCGTTGCGATGAGTTTTCTGACGGAAATTTGTCGTCCGTAGGATTTAGGAGCTTGTTTTCTGACCTTGTCGGTATAATCTCCGTTGCGAGAGACAGCTCTGCACTGATCCCGACACTGCTGAATATATACGGCAAGCTCATTACCGCGCCCGAGGGCATCGGTCAGCTCAAAAAGCATGCCGAGAGAATGCAGATGTCGGCTTCGCTTGATTTTCTGGAGACCGACGAAGGACGTATCGTTCGCGCCGAGCTTTGTTCCCTGATTCGATACGTTGCATCGACCTTTGAAAAATGTTGTGGCGATATGGCAACGGATCCCGTACTAAAAGAAAAATATATTCCCTGCTTTGACGCAAATGCCGAGCTTTGCCGTTCGCTTTTGAGGGTCACGGAGAGTGAAAATTACGGCACTGTGCGCGCTGCTTTTGATGCCTACGCGCCCTCGCGGATACCTTCGCTTAAGAAGGACGAAAGCACCGAAATCAGCGAATATTATAAAAATCTTCGCGGCAAGAAGTTAAATCCCGCAATAAAGAACACGGCAAAGGAATTTCTTTATGCCGAGCCCTCCGAAATATCGTTCTGGTATGAGCAAGGTGCGAAGCTCTGTCTTTTGATTTTTAATATTCTTTCCGAATACGAGCGTCGGTACTCCGAGGAAAAGCTCAGTCGTGGGCTTTGCGAATTCTCTGATATGCCCAAATTTATGCTCCGCTTGCTTCAAAACGAGGACGGATCGCCCTCCGAATACGCGAAGTCGATATCAGCTGATTTTAACGAGGTATATATTGACGAGTATCAGGACGTCAACGAGATACAGGACCGAATTTTCGAGATCATCGGCGGCTCTCATCGTTTTATGGTGGGTGATATCAAGCAAAGTATTTACGGATTCCGCGAGGCAGAGCCCTCGATCTTTGCAGACTACCGAAAAAATTTCGCCCCGTACGGCGAAAACGCACCTGCAGATCGGGGCGGAAGCACTATATTTATGTCAAACAATTTCAGGTGCGACGAAAACGTAGTGAAATTCACAAATCTCGTTTGTGCCAAGATCTTTTCTGCGTTCTCGGAAAGCATTGGATACACGAGCGACGACGATCTTATATTCTCAAAGGAAAAGCCTTTTGAGGACTACCAAAGTCCCAAGGTCACCGTTAATCTCATTCAGCCTGCACAAGCTGAAGACGAGGACGACGAGGACGTCTCCGCGGCTCCCACAAGCAATCTTTACGATGAGGCGATAGTTGTGGCTAACGAGATCGCGAGACTAATCAGAGAGGGCAAAAAGGCGGACGGCACGCCAATTCGCGCCTCTGATATAGCCGTGCTTGTTCGAAGTCACTCTCACGCCAAGCCTCTTATCGCAAACCTCAACAAGCTGAACGTGAAATGCTCGACGTCGTCAAAGAGTGCGCTTTTTGACGGAGAGGAAATGAGGTTTCTGGTCGATCTTCTCTCGGTCATCGACAACCCGAGGCGCGACGTACCGTTATACCACGTTCTTACTGCGGCTATTGGCGAAACAGAAGCGCTATTCTCTCTTGAGGAGGTCGTGATTATTCGCCGTCACGCTCCAGCGTCGAAATCGTTATTCGATGCTATTCTTGACTACGTAGGAGAGGACGTTGACTCGTCGATCTCAAAAAAATGCCGTGAGTTTGCCTCTGACATACAAAGGCTGCGCGAGATCTCGTCAAAGCTTTCCGCTGACAAGTTGCTCCGCGTGATCGGCAATCACGAGAAATATCAGGCAGCGTGCACTGGCGAAGCATACACCTATCTTTACGATTGCGCTTGCAAATACGTAAAAACCTCTTGGAACGGTCTTTGCGCTTTTCTTTCGTACTTTAAAAAGCTTATAGAAAAAGGCGAATCGGGCGCAGAGCCTGCAAAATCCGACCCTGACAGCGTCACGATCATGTCGATACATCAATCCAAAGGATTGGAATTCAACACATGCTTCTTATTTGGTCTGGCAAAACAATTCAGCTCAGAGGATTCAAAATCTCCGCTATTGTTTACAAAAGAGCTTGGCATCTCACCCAAGCTCCCGCCAAGAGAGGACGAAAACAGCGATCGGATCGATGCTATACGCGTGAGATACAAAAACAATATGCTCTTCCAATCCGCTAACAAGCTGATCAAGCGCAAGCAGCTTGAGGAGGAGGCAAGAATTTTCTACGTAGCGCTGACGCGCGCAAGAGAAAGGCTTTACCTCAGCGCGACTCTCAATAAGCCGATCCCCGAATATTTTGCGGAGATAGAAGGCAATGCCGACAAGACATACGGCATTAAGTCCTCTAAAAATTACATTCGTCAGACTCTGCTTGCTCTATCCGAATACTCTGACGGCGAAAAAGATAGGATTTTTGAAATCAAGTCGTTTGACAAGGGCAAAAATTCACTTGTCGCTCCGTTTGGAAGATCGGCAGCTCTCTCTGCTTCTGCGGCTGCAGACGAAAGCTCCAAGGAGCTTGCTATGCTGCTCTCTCAAAAGAACGCGCTAAGTGACGAGGACAAGATACTTGCTTTGATCCCCGCAAAAGTGGCGGCTTCCAAGATCTCTCCCTCGATGCTTGACGACAGCGTTTTCATCCCTATTCCCACGGGTGAAGCGTTTGCGATCGGCGAGGACGATCCGAGTGAGCAAAATCGTGACAATGCTATTCAGATAAAGCGCAGAATAGATCTGATGCGATCACAGTCGGTCAGCTTTGACGATCTGCTTGAGGTGAACAAAAAGCCGACTGCCGCCGAGCGAGGAACGGCAACTCACCTATTTCTACAGTATTGCAACTATCAAAACGCTGCCCAAAACGGCATTGATGCCGAGATTGAGCGCTTGCGCAATAAGCGTTTTATAAGCGATCGAGTCGCAGAGATAATCAATCGAAAGCATCTCTCGGGATTCTTTGAAAGCGAATTGTTTGCCTTCATAAAAGGTGCGAAGAAGATCCATCGAGAATTCCACTTCCGTATGTTCCGACCTGCCTCCGATTTTACCGAGAACGAGCGCACCAAGGAGCTAGTTTCGGACAAAAAGATCTTCGTTCAGGGTTCTATCGACCTTATTATTGAAAGCGCTGACGGAGAAATAATCCTTTGTGATTATAAGACCGACAGAATATCGCCCGAACAGAGGGCTGACCATGCACTTCTCGTTGAAAGCATGAGAGAAAAGCACGGTTATCAGCTTGGAGAATATCGACACGCGGTTGAAAAAATCTTTGGGAAAGCACCGTCCAAGGTATTTATCTACTCGGTTCCGATTGGAAAAATAGTTGAGCTTTAAGTTTAA